>JBGPVQ010000262.1:0-4669 GCA_041491785.1 Gemmatimonadota bacterium
CGACCGACGCCCCGATCTCGAACCCCCCGTCCGGTGCGGCCGTATCCCCGGTTTCGCTCCCCATGTAAGTTTCCCGGATGGTGTGGCCCGCTTATCCGACTGCCTCCGGCAGGAGTATGCGACTTCATCCTGAGTTTCTCATTGCCCAGGCGCGCGAGCGCTTCGCGGTTCAGGATTATTACGGCGCGGTGCACCTGTTGGAGGACGTGATCCGTTCGGGGCGGAGCTTCGCGGACGCGCATCATCTGCTGGGACTTTCCCTCGCACTGCTGGGCCACAAGGAGCGGGCGCTCGCCGAGTTCGAGCGAGCCCTCGGGCTCAATCCGCGCTACATCGAGGCCAATATTCACCGGGGGATCCTGCTCGCCGAGCTGGGCCGGGCTGATGAAGCCGAGCAGGCATTCCGCGAGGCGTCGGCCCATGGCGAGGCGGCGGCGGGAGGATTCTCCCGGCCGGTGGCGGCGCAACTCGCCAACCGGCACGCCCAGCTTGGCGAGGCCTACGCCGAGGCGGGGGCGCTCCGCGAAGCGATCGCGGAGTTCCACCGGGCGGTGGCGTTGGGGCCCGCCTTTCACGATCTGCGCTATCGCCTGGCGCGACTGCTCCTCGAGGCGGGGCGGCCTCTGGAGGCCCGGGAGGAATTGGAACGGATCCTCGCCGAGCATCCGGATTTCCTGGACGCCCAGGCTTCCCTTGGCCTGGCGCACTACCTGGCGGGCGATGCGGTTGCGGCGCGCGAAGTCTGGTCGCGATGTCAGGCGCGCCGGCCCAACAACGTCAGAGTGACCGCCTACCTGGCCATGGCCAAGCGACTTCCCACGTGATTCGGGCCGTCATCGCGTTCGGGCTGGTGGCGGCCGGGTGTTCCCTCGCCGCCGCGGATCACGAGCGTCTGGGCGACCGGGCCTACCGGGAGGGGCGCTTCACCGATGCGGTGGCGGAGTACGCTGCGTCGCAGAAGAGCGGGGGACGTCCCCGGATTTGGGCCAAGCTGGGCAATGCCGCATTCCGCGACCACAACCTTGGCGCGGCAGTCCCGGCGTTCGCGGCGCTGGCGGCCGCCGATCCGTCACGGGCCGTCGAGGCGGCCGCCGGCCTCGAGCGCGTGGCCCATGCGGCCCAGCGCGGCGGGAGCGCCGAGGTGGCGCACTTCGCCGCCGCGGTTCGTGCGCTTCGGATCGCCGTTCCCGGCCGGCCGCTTGGTCGCTTCGCGCTGGCGCCGATCAGGGGGGCTGCCGCCACCGAGGCACTGGTGGCGCTGCCAGGGGCGCTCGCATCGGCGGCGGACGGAAGGACGGTGGACTCGCTGCTCGTGGCATATGCCGGAGCTCAGCGGGTGACGACGGCGTGCGAGGAGGCGACGCGCACTTACCAGACCGCGTTGCGCCGGGTCCGAGACGCCGGCCTCCGAACCACCGCCGCGGAAGGGCTCTGCGCCTGTGCCGTCCGGCTCGGCCTGGACGCGCTGGCGGCGGAGCAGGCAGTGGTGGCGGAGCGCTGGTTCGAAACCGCCGTCAACGCCGCTCCGGCAACCCCGTCCGGCTGGCGGGCGGCCATCGGCCTGGGTGACGCCCGGCTCGGGCAGGGTGACGTGCTCGGCGCCGCAATCGCGTACCAGGGTGTACTGTCGGCGGCGGGGGTTCCCGATACACTGACCAAGCTGGCGACCGAAAAGCTGAACGCGCTCGGCGGTGCTCCGCCGGAAGCGCCTGAAGGGATTCGTCGATGAATGGACCGCGGTCGAGTCTGTTGTTCGCGCTGGCTTCCCTGGCAGGGTGCCATCATCACCGGGCCGCGACGGTGCCGGCCCCGGAAGCCGGCTCGCTCCGGGTCACCGATTCGGTGTGGACAGCGGCCGAGCGGGCGTTCGACCGGAGCGACTGGGGCGCGGCGCAGAAGGCGTTCGACCGGCTGGGCCCGCTGCTGGCGCCCAGCGACCCGCGATTCTATCGGCTGCACTTCTTTCAGGGCGAAATCCTTTTCGCCCTGGGGAATCAGCTTCAAGCGGTACGGGAATTCCGCCGGGTGGCCGACGAGCAGCCGGAAGGTCCCCTCGCCCCCGACGCGCTGCTTCGCGCGGGGGACGCCTACGCCGACCTCTGGCGCCGGCCCGAGCTGGACCCGACTTATGGCGAGACGGCGCGCAACATCTACCAGGAGGTGGTGAGCCGGTACGAAGGAACTACGGCGGCGCGCCGCGCCACGTTGCGGTTGAACGCCCTCTCGGAAAAGTTCGCCGAAAAGGAATATAGGAACGCGCTCTTCTACTTCCGCTTCAAGGCGTACGACTCGGCGATCCTCCTGCTCCGCGAGGTCATCGCCACCTACCCGCGGGCCGGAATCGTCCCGGATGCCCTGGAGCGGCTGGTGAGGGCCTACCAGATCCTGGGGTATCAGGAAGATGTGAAGGAGACCTGCGCCTATATCGCCCAGTATCACGGCGACCCCGCGGGGCCCCGCCGCCTCTGTCCCAAGGACGCTTCGCCCGCGACCGATGCGAAGCCGGGGGAGCGCCCCTAGCGTGCGGATCGGGGTGTTTGGCGGTTCGTTCGATCCGATCCATCACGGGCACCTCATCGCCGCGGAGGCACTCGGCGGCGCATTGGACCTCGATGAGGTGCGGTTGGTGGTAGCCGGGCGGCAGCCCCTGAAGGGGGAGCGGCACTCGGCTTCGGCCGAAGACCGCGCCGCCATGGTCGAGCTCGCCGTGCAGGGAAGCGCGCGGCTCCTGGCCGATCGCACCGAGGTGGATCGGCAGGGTCCCTCGTACACGGTGGACACCCTCCGCAGCTTGCGGGCGGGGCGGCCCGGGGCCGAGCTGGTGCTCCTCCTCGGCGCCGACGCGGCGGCCGGTTTCGGCGAATGGAAGGAGCCGGAGCAGATCCGGACCCTCGCGCGGATGGAGATCTTCGCGCGGGAGGGGGTGGACCCCGGGGCCCTCGCGGTACCCCGGATCGATATCTCTTCGACCGCCGTGCGCGCCCGAGTGCGCGAGGGGCGGTCGATACGTTACTGGGTGCCGGACGCCGTGGCGGAGTACATCGCCCGGCGGCGGCTGTATCGGGAAGACTAGGGACGAATGATCAAGACGATGCTCGCCCGGGTGTTCGGAACGCGGCAGGCGCGCGAGGTGAAGCGCCTGACGCCGATGGTCCAGGAGGTCCATCGGCACGAGGCCCGGCTCCGGGACCTGAGCGAGGAAGAGCTCAAGGGACAAACGGCGTTGTTCCGGGCGCGGATCGCCGAGGCCACCGGGGCGATCAAGCGGGAGCTCGAGGAGGTCCGGGCGGCCAAGCATCATTGCGAGGATCCGGCCGAGCGCACCAAGCTCGACGAGCGGGCCCATGCGCTGCAGGGCGACTACAAAAAGGCGCTCGGGGTGGTGCTGAATTCCTTCCTGCCCGAGGCGTTTGCCACGGTGCGGGAGGCCTGCCGCCGGCTCCTGGGCACCACCGTGATGGTCACCGGCCGCGAACTCATCTGGGACATGGTGCCCTACGACGTGCAGCTGATCGGCGGCGCCGTCCTCCACAACGGCCGGATTGCCGAGATGGCCACCGGTGAGGGCAAGACCCTCGTCGCCACCCTGCCGCTCTATCTCAACGCGCTCACCGGCCGCGGGGCGCACCTGGTCACCGTGAACAACTACCTGGCCCGCCGCGACTCGCAGTGGATGGGCCACGTCTACTCCTACCTCGGGCTCACCGTCGGGTGTATCGACGACACCGAGCCCTCGACGCCGGCCCGCCGGGCGGCCTACAACGCCGACATCACCTACGGAACCAACAACGAGTTCGGGTTCGATTACCTGCGCGACAACATGGTGTTCGGACTGGAGCAGCGGGTGCAGCGGGAGCACGCCTACGCCATCGTGGACGAGGTCGACTCGATCCTGATCGACGAGGCGCGGACGCCCCTGATCATCAGCGGACCGGTCGGAAACGAGGGCGACGAGAAGTACGCGGACTTCAACCGGCAGGTGGCCGAGCTGGTGCGCCGGCAGACGGCGGTGGTGAATCAGCTCCTCGCCGAGGCCGAGCCGCTCCTCGCCGATGAGAAGCGCAAGGAGGAGGGGGCGGTCAAGCTCTTCCAGGCCCAGCTCGGCATGCCGAAGAACAAGAAACTGCTCAAGCTGCTCAACGAGCAAGGCGTCAAGCAGCTGGTCCAGCGGGCCGAGCTGAACTACATCGCCGACCGGAAGCTGCCGTCAAGGCAGCAGCAGATGCGCGGCCTGGAAGAGGCGCTGTTCTACGTGCTCGACGAGAAGGGCCACGCGGTCCACCTGAGCGACAAGGGTGCCGCCGCGATGTCGCCCGACGACCCGACCCTGTTTCTGGTGCCCGACATTTCGGAGGCGGTGCATGCCATCGAGCGCGACCCGCATCTCGGCGTACCCGAGAAGCGAGCGGCTCGGCAGCAGGTCGAGTCCGAGTACGCCATCAAGAGCGAGAAACTCCACATCATCCACAAGCTGTTGCAGGCACATTCCCTCTACGAGAAGGACGTGGATTACCTGGTGCAGGACAACCAGGTCCTCATCGTGGACGAATTCACCGGCCGGGTCCTGGCTGGCCGGCGGTGGGCCGACGGGCTCCACCAGTCGGTGGAGGCGAAGGAAGGGGTCCAGATCAAGGGCGAAACCCAGACCCTCGCCACGATCACGATCCAG
>JBGPVQ010000263.1:0-4663 GCA_041491785.1 Gemmatimonadota bacterium
CGCCCCCGCTCAGCTGGAGTTACAATCCCCGGGTGTCCTCCCAAGCCGCCCACTATTTTCTCCGCGACCTCGCGCTGATCCTCGGCACGGCCGCTGTCGCGACCGTGCTGTTCCAGCGCATCCGCGTCCCGGTCATCGTGGGGTATCTGGTGGCGGGGATGCTGGTGGGCCCGCTCACCCCGTGGCCGCTGGTACACGATCCCGACACGATCCGAACCCTCGCCGAGCTCGGCGTGGTTCTGCTCATGTTCTCGATCGGGCTCGAATTCCGGCTCCGCCGGCTGCTGACACTCGGGGCGCGGGTGGCGCTCGCCACGCTGGTCGAGGTCGGCCTGATGCTGCTGCTGGGCTACGGGGCGGCCCGGGCCCTGGGCTGGAGCGGCTTGCCGAGCTTCCTCGCCGCGGGGGTCGTGGCGATCTCCAGCACGATGGTGGTCTCCCGAACCCTGGCGGACACCCACGCCGACCGGCGGCTCCGGGACATCGTCTTCGGCGTGCTGGTCGTCGAGGATCTGGTCGCGATCCTGCTTATCGCGGTGCTGACCACCTTCGCGTCCGGCGGAGCGCTGTCGGGGCCGATGCTGGCGGACATGCTGGCCCGGCTGGCGCTCTTCCTGGTGTTGCTGATCGTCGGTGGCATGCTGGTGATTCCCCGGGCGGTGAACGCCGCCCTGGCGCTCCGGCGTCCCGAGACCACACTGGTGGCGGTACTCTCCATCTGCTTCGGGCTGGCGCTGCTCAGCGTGGCCGCGGGATACTCGGTAGCGCTGGGCGGCTTCATTGCCGGCGCGCTGGTGGCGGAGTCGGGCAAGCACCACATCGTCCAGGAAACCATCCGCCCGGTCCGCGATCTCTTCGCCGCGATCTTCTTCGTGGCGGTGGGCATGCTCTTTCAGCCCCAGGCGGTGCTGGGCGGCTGGTCCGCCGCCCTGTTGCTCACCGCACTGGTGCTGGCGGGAAAAATGGTGGGCGTCGCGAGCGGAGTTTTCCTGGCGGGCTACGGGACCCGGGACGCGGTGCGGGCGGGGATGAACCTGGCGCAGATCGGCGAGTTTTCCTTCGTAATCGCCGGACTTGGCGCGGCGCAGGTAGCGGGCTCGGCCCCGCTCTATGCGGTGGCGGTGGCGGTTGCCACGGTGACCGCATTCACCACGCCGATGCTGGCGCGGCGGGCCGACGCCGTGGCGGCCTGGGTGGACCGCCGGCTTCCGCATCCGGTCCAAACGGTCGCCACGCTCTACGCCTCCTGGGTCGAGCTCCTGCTGGCGCCGCGCGCTGCCGCCGAGCCGGAAGCTCGCCGGAGGCGGCTGATCCGCTTCCTGATGCTGGACGCCGGCTGTGTCACCTCGGCGATCGTGGGAACCTCGATGGCGCACCGGCGTCTCCCGCAGTGGGTCGGGGCCGAGGCGGCCCGAGGGACCGGGCTCCAGCTTGCGCTGTTCGGCGCGGGCGCCGCCGTGGCGCTCCCCTTCGCGTTCGGCCTGGTCCGGACGATGCGCCGGCTCGCGATGACGCTGGCCGAGTCAATTCTTCCGCGACCGTCCAAAGGCGTGGACCAGGGCCTGGCCCCGCGCCGCGCGCTCACCGTGACGCTGCAGATCGGCTTTGTGGTAGCGGTGGGCGTTCCCATCACCGTGATCACTCTTCCGTTCGTGCCGCCGTTCGGAATCGTGGGAGTGATCGTCGCGTACCTCGCGGTTCTGGGGGTGGCCTTCTGGCGCACGGCCACGGACCTCGATCTGCACAGCAAGGCGGGCGCTGAGCTGGTGGTCCACGTGCTCGCGAAGCAGGGCCACACCGGCGATACCGGAACCTTCGAGGTGGTGCGCGGAATGCTCCCGGGCCTCGGCACGATCGTGCCGCTCGATGTGGCGCCGGGCAGCGAGGCGGCGGGGAAGACCCTCGGGGAGCTCAACCTCCGCGGGCGCACCGGCGCCACGGTGGTGGCACTCTCCCGCGCCGGTCAGCCGATGCCGCTGCCGTCGGCAATCACCCGGCTGGAGGCGGGTGACCACATCGCGCTCACGGGGAGCGGCGACGCGCTCGGGCTCGCGGCAGCTCTGCTGCGCGCCAGAGATACCACGACGCCACCGACCGCCACGGCCGCCAGCGCTCCCCGCGGCGGGTGACCGCGTCGGGCTCGGGCAATTCGCGCCGCCGCATGATGCGGGCGAGCCCCTTGCGGATGCCGAGGTCGTGCACCGGCAGGACGTCGGGATGCCCGACGTGGAAAAGGAGCAGCATTTCGACCGTCCAGCGGCCCACCCCCCGCACCACGGTCAGCCGCTCGATGACCTCGTCGGGCGGCATCCGCCGGAGTTCGGCGATCGGGGGCAGCGCGCCGCGGCGAGCGTGCTCGGCCAGATCGCGAATCGCGCGGGCCTTGGCCTCGGAAAGGCCGGCGCTCCGAAGCAGCGGGTGCGGGGTCGCGATCACCGCGTCGGGCTCGGGAAATCGGCGCCCGGCGTAGAGCGCGCGGAAGCGGCCGAAGATCGTGGCGGCCGCCTTGCCGGAGAGCTGCTGGTACACGATGCTGTGGGCGAGGGTCTCGAAGGTTCCGCTGGAGGGGCGCCGCACGAACCCGGTGCCGCCGACCCGCTCGATGACGGCGCCGAGGGCGCGGTCCCGCTCGGCCAGCTCGCCACAGGCCGCGGCCCAGTCGATCGGCAAGACGCCGCGCTCGGCCCAGAGACAGGGAATCATGTCCGACATCGAGGAAGTCTAACCTGGCGCGCGATCTGGCCCTGACGCTGGCGGGCGGCGGCAACCGCGCGCTGGTGCAGATCGGTCTGCTGCGCCGGTGGTGGCCGCGGCTCGAGCCGCGCGTGGCGGTGGTGTCCGCGTGCAGCGCCGGGGCCAGCATGGCGGTGAGCATTCTGAGCGGGAGGGAGCTGGAGACCTCGGCCTACTGGCTGGGGCGCCGCGCCGGCGTGACCCGGAACCTCGACTGGCTGCGGCTCCTTCGCGGCGAGCGTCCGACGCCGCACACGCCGATTTACCGGGACACGGTGGGCTACGCGCTCTCGGAGGGCGGATTCGAACGAATCCGCGCGCTGCCGTTCCCGTTCCTGGTTCTCACCACCGCGCCGCCCCGCTGGCTCCCGATGCCGATTGCCGCCGTGCTGGGCATGTCCGCCTATTCGATCGAGCGGAAGTTCCACGGTGGGCGGCTGCACCCCGGCTCGGCCCGACGGCTCGGGTTCCGGCCGGTGGTGTATGACCTGCGAAAGTGTGCCGGCCCGGAAGACGTCGTGGACCTGGTGCTCGCCTCGTCGGCCACGCCGCCGTTCACGCCGGTGGGGAGGCGCGACGGAACCGCGTTGCTGGACGGCGGCCTGGTGGACAATGCACCGGCGTTCGTGGCGGAGCGCGCGGTGGCGGTGCGGCGCCATCTGGTGTTGCTCACCCGGCCCTATCCACCGGCGTCGGTCGGGCGGAAGGGGCTTCGCTGGTATCTCTGTCCCAGCGAGCCGGTGCCGATCTCGCGCTGGGAGTACACCCGTCCCGATCTCATCGAAGCGACGATCGCCCTCGGGGATCGGGAGGCGGTGCGGCGGGACGATGAGCTCCGGCGGTTTCTCGACCTCAGCGAGCCAGGGCTTCCTTGAGGTATCGCCCGGTGTGGGACGCGGGGCACGCCGCGACCTTCTCGGGCGGTCCCTGCACTACCAGGCGCCCGCCCGCCGCGCCCGCTTCGGGACCGAGGTCGATTACCCAATCGGCCCGCTTGATGACGTCGGTATGGTGCTCGATGACCAGCACGGTATGCCCGGCGTCCACCAGGCGGTCGAGCACGGTCATCAGCACCCGGACGTCGTCGAGGTGCAGACCGGTGGTGGGTTCATCCAGGAGGTACAATTTGCGTCCCTCCCGCTTGCCGGCGTGGATCAGCTCGCGCGCGATCTTGAGTCGCTGGGCCTCGCCTCCGGAGAGGGTCGTGGCCGGCTGGCCGAGCCGCAGATAGCCCAGCCCGACCTGCTGAAGCTGCCAGAGCGCCGCCCCGAGCCTGGGCTGATGGTGGAAGCGGGTGATGGCCTCGTCCACCGTCCACTGCAGGACCTCATGGATCGACATCCCGTTGATCCGGACCTCGAGGACGTTCCGCTTGAACCGGGTACCGCCGCAGGCCTCGCAGGGCACGAAGACGTCGGCCAGGAAGACCATCTCGACGAGCACCGCACCCGCGCCCTCGCATTCCTCGCACCGCCCACCGGCGAGATTGAACGAGAAAGTCGAGGCGGTGTATCTCCGCTGGCGCGCCAGAGGCTGCGATGCGAACAGCTCGCGAATCTCATCGAACGCCTTGATGTAGGTGACCGGATTGGACCTCGGCGTCCGTCCGATCGGCGACTGGTCCACCAGCACCACGTCCTTCAGGTGCTCCCACCCGGTGAGCGAGGCCACCTCGCCCACCGCCTCGCCAAGGTGGGACTTGGCCGAGTGTCCGCCATGGAGGCGGGCCTCCAGCTGGCGGTAGAGCACCGAGTGCACCAGGGTACTCTTCCCGCTTCCCGAGACGCCGGTGACCGCGGTGAGCGTCCCCAAGGGAATATCGACGTCGACTCCGGCAAGATTGTGAAGCCGGGCCCCGCGCACTTCCAGCCGGAGCGGTCCCGCGGGCCGCCGCGCGCTGGGTACGCCGATGCGCTTCTTCCCCGAGAGA
>JBGPVQ010000264.1:0-4650 GCA_041491785.1 Gemmatimonadota bacterium
CGCCGCGGACACCGAGGCGGCCAGTTTTCACCGCCATCGCGACCGGGTCTACCTGCTGCAGCTCTCCACCCGCACCGAGACCCACCTCGTCGATCCCCTTTCGGTCGCCGGGCTTCCGGGATTCGGTGAGCTGCTCGCCGACCCCGCCATCGAATGGGTCTTTCACGACGCCGACTACGACCTCCGGCTTCTGGGGTACGAATTCGGTTTTCGCGCCGCACGCATCTTCGATACCCGGGTCGCGTCGCAATTTCTCAATGAGCCGGGGATCGGCTTGGCGGCCCTGCTCGAGAAGTACGTCGGCATCCGGCCCGATAAGCGCTTTCAGCGCGCCGACTGGTCGGCCCGGCCGCTCACCCCGGCGATGCTCGACTACGCCGCGACCGATACGCGCCACCTTCCCCTCCTGCGCGACAATCTGCGGGAGCAGCTGAGCCAGCGCGGCCGCCTGGCCTGGGCCGAGGAGGAATGCGCCCTCCTCACGGCGGTCCGCTGGCCGGAGCCGGGGCCCCCGGAAGTGGCGGCGCTCACCGCCAAGGGCGCGCGGGCGCTCTCCCCTCGCGGGTTGGCGATCTTCCGAGAGTTGTACGCCTGGCGGACCCGCACCGCCGACACCCTCGATCGTGCGGCGTTTCGGATCCTCGGCAACGAGGCGATGGTCGCCTTGGCGGAGCGGCCCCCCGCCGACACCGCGATGCTCGCCGCGGTTCCGGGACTGGGTCGCGATCTCGTCGAGCGCCGCGGCCAGGAGCTCCTCGCCGCGATTCGCCGGGGCCAAGCACTCCCGGAGGCCGAACTCCCCCGGTTTCCCCGCGCTCCCCGGCACCGCCCCGATCCACTCTTCGAGGCTCGCCTCGAGCGCCTCAAAGCAATGCGCGGGGTGTTGGCGGCCCGGCTCGAGCTCGCTCCGGGGCTCCTTTGCCCCAACTGGCTCCTCGAGGCGATTGCTCGGGCAGGGCCTCAGACAATCGATCAGCTCGGCCAGGTGCCAGGGCTCCGGCGCTGGCAGCTGGGAGCGATCGGTTCGGAGATCCTAGGGGCGATCAACGCGTAGTTGCACTTACAACTACTTTCTCGGTCCCCGAACGCACCACGTGACACAACCATCCCGGCTATCCCGTCGTCCTATCTCCTGAAGTCGTGCTCCTCTCCCATGCGGCCGCAAGGGACGGTGCGGTGGACGAACTCGAGCTGATCGCCGGCGCCCGCGCCGGGGACCGGATGGCAGCCCACCGCCTGTATGATCGGCATGCCCCACGGGTGTACCGGCTGATTTACCGATTCGTGGGCGAAGACGAGCTCGCGCGCGAGTACACCCAGGACACCTTCGTGAAGGCGTTCCAGCGGCTGGATCAGTATCGGGGTGAGGCGGCGTTTTCCACCTGGCTTCACTCGGTAGCGATGTCGTCGGTGCTGACCGGGTTCCGGAGGCTGCGGCGGCAGCGGGCGCGGGAAGCGGAGTTGGTCGAGGCGGAACAGGTGGCTTCCGCCGACCAGGGCGGGGATCCGTACCTCCGGGCCCGCTTGGAGGCCGAGTTGGACCGGCTGCCGCTCCGGCTCCGAATGCCGGTGCTGCTGCACGATGTCGAGGGATACACCCATCGGGAAATCGCCGGCATGCTGGAGATTCCCGAGGGCACCAGCAAGGCGCGGTTGGCAGAGGCCCGGGCGCGGTTGCGCCAGGCGCTTTCCGGGATCGTCACCGAGTAACGGGGAGTCACGATGGACGAGAAAGAGCTGGAACGGCGGCTGAACGCGCTGCGCGACACCTGGCGGGTGCCGGGCGATGCGCCGCTCGGCCCGATGTGGGGGCAGATCGAAGCGGAGGTGTTCACTGCGCCCGCCGACCGGATTCGTCGGCCCTGGGTGCACCGGCTGCTACCGCTTGCGGCGGTGCTCGCCTTGGGGGTGGCCATCGGGCAGCTTGCGCCGCCATTCCTCCGGCAGGGCGCGGCGATCGCGCCGCAGGACTCGCGACTCGCCTCCGGCCCGAACCCGCCGGGGCGACCGGCGGGGCAGGATGCGCCGTTTGTCGGCGTAGCGACCGACTATCTCGAGCGGGTCACCGCACTGCTGGTGACGCTGGCGGAGGAGTCGCGCCGCCAACTGCCGGTCGGATACTCCGTCACCCAGGCCAAGGATCTCCTGTCCACGACCCGGCTGCTGATGGACTCGCCCCAGGCCACCGATCCCCATCTGCGTGAATTGCTCGACGACCTCGAGCTGGTGCTGGCGCAGATCGTCCGGCTTCCGTCCCGTCCCGAAGGCCCCGACGTGCAGCTCATCGACCAGACCATCGACCAGCGGGACGTACTCCCGCGGCTCCGCGGCTTCCTCGCGGAGAACTCCAGCTCGCAACCGTAATCGGCGGAGCGCTCTCCATGCGATTGCCCCTGCTTTTCACCCTCGCGGTCACATTGCTTCCCCCGATCGCGGCGCAGACCCCGGTTCCGCCGCGACCGCCCAAGGCCCCGCGCGCCGCTCGGCCGCCCATCGACCAGTGGCTCTTCGGGCTCCTGGATCCGGTGCCGCCACTGGCCCCGCTCGCGCCCTTGACGCCGCTCGGCACCATGGCACTGCTCCCCTCGATGGATTGGCCCGACTGGAGCCCAATGCCGCCGGAGCCATACGAGGTGCTCCTGGACAATCTGCCCGATTATGGCCCGCACCCGATGGCGCTGTGGGGCAGCGGTGACGATCCCGGCTGGAACGGCGGGGCATTGGGCCGGTACCGCCCCGACCAGGGTACCCCGGAAGATTCGCTCTACAAGGCGGCCCGCGAGGCGCTCAATCGGGGCGAGTACAGCCGCGCCAGCAGCCTCTTCCGTTCACTCGAGCAGAAATACCCCAGGTCGCGGGTGATCCCCGCCGCGCTCTACTGGAGGGCGTTCGCCCTTTACCGTTCCGGCGCGACCGACGAGTTGCGCGCCGCCCTCGAAACACTGCACGCCCAGCAGGAGAAGTATCCCGAGGCCGCCGCGGACGCCGACGTGCTGACTCTGCGCACCCGGTTGCAGGCGGCGCTGGCCGCGCGGGGCGATGCCGAGGCGGCCTCCGCCCTCCGCGCCGCGACCGCCGCAGGGGGGGCGGCGGCCTGTGACCGCGAGGAAATCGAGGTGCGCGCCGAGGCACTCAACGCCCTCGCCCAGCTCAACCCGCCCGAAGCGGTCCCGACGCTCAAGAAGGTTCTGGCCCGCCGCGACGAATGCTCGGTCACCCTTCGCCGGCGGGCGGTGTATATCCTCGGACGCAACGGAACCGACGAGTCGATGGCCAGCCTGCTCGACGTGGCCAAGACCGATCCGGACCAGAGCGTCCGCGTCGACGCGATCATGCTGATCGGCCGGGGCCCGGGAACCGCAACCATCAAGACGCTCGAGCAACTCTTCAACGAGAGCAGCGACGAGCGCACCCGGCAGGCCGCGCTCGCCGCGCTGCAGTCGAAGGGGGGGCCCGAGGCGAAGCGGGCGCTCCGCGCGATCATCGAGCGGAATGATGTCGGTGATCGGATGCGCGCCGAAGCGATTCGTCAGCTGGTGAGCAGCTCGATCAGCTTCGAGATCATGTCGGCCCAGAGCGCCGCGATTGCCGGGCCGGTGCAGCGGCGGGCCGGCGGCGACGAGGAGGATGCGGCGTACCTCCGGGCGCTCTACGCCAAGACCGAATCGTGGACCGTCAAGTCGTCGATCTTGAGCGCGGTGGCGCGGATGGGCGGGGCCACGAACGACCAATGGGTCCTCGGCATCGCCAAGAACAAGGACGAGGACATCCGGATGCGCCGGGAGGCGCTGTCCCGCCTCAAGACCACCGCGCTCTCGATCGATGACCTCAACAAGCTGTTCGACTCTCTTTCGGAGCGGGAGCTTCGGAGCGCCGTCGTGTACCAGCTCGCTGCCCGGGACGAGCCGGCCGCCACCGACAAACTGCTCGAGATCGCCCGCTCGGGCACCGATCCCCAGGTCCGCCGCGAGGCCATCTCGGCACTGGCGCGCCGGAAGGATCCCCGCACCACCAAGATGCTCCTCGATCTCCTGGAGAAGCCGTGAGCCCCCGGTCGCGGGTCCTCCTGGCCGCGGGGCTCGCGGCGCTCTCCGCCGGACCACTGGGCGCGCAGGGAGGGTTGCGGGCTCGGGTCGAGGGAGGCGGCGACGGACGGGTGCAGTTCCGCTTCGCGGCGCGGCCGGACGTCTGCGGGGTGGGCGGCGCAATCCAGATCGGGCGCTCCACCTATTTCTCCAGCGGAACCGTCAACAGCTTCGACGGGTTCGACCGGACCCCCTGCCGGCGTGGACCGGTGGTCGTGCGGGTAACCCGGGCCGGCGGCACTATCGTCGGGGTCGACGTGGAGATCGCGCCGGAGATCACGCCGGAAGGCGTCACCGATCTCGGAACAGTGGCGGCCGCGACCGCGGTAGACTACCTGCTCGAGCTCGCAGCCCGCGCCGATGGACGTCCGGGACGTGAGGCGATCCTCCCCGCCGTCCTCGCCGACAGCGCCGCGGTCTGGCCGGGCCTGCTCACCCTGGCGCGGAATCGGGAAATCGCCCGAAACGTCCGGCAGGGGGCGATCGGATGGCTGGGGCGCGAGCTCGACCGGCTCGGCGGGGAGGATGCGCGCAAGGTCTCGACGGCGCTGGTCGCCATCGCGAG
>JBGPVQ010000265.1:0-4644 GCA_041491785.1 Gemmatimonadota bacterium
ACCCAGGGCTACGAGTTTCTCCCGGCGCGCGACTGGGCCCGGCTGGGAAATCTCTACCTCCAGGATGGGGTCTGGAACGCGGAACGGCTGCTGCCCGAGGAGTATGTCTCGTACGTCAAGACCGTGGCCCCCGCCTGGGCGACGGACGGCAATCCGGTCTACGGCGGCGGGTTCTTCTGGGTGAACGGCGACGGCGGCTGGCCGCTGCCCGGGGACGCGTTCGGCATGCTGGGCGCCGGCGGGCAGAGCGTGCGGATCATCCCGTCGCACGGGCTGGTGGTGGTGCGGATCGGCAAGTACCGGGGTCAGGCGCCGGGCGAAGCGGCACTCGACCAGGCGTATCCGATGTTCCTGGCCGCGGTCAAGCCGCGCTAGACTTGGCTCCGGCGCGGGGCCCCGCGTTCCACTGCATCGCCTCGCGATCGAGGCGGGCCAGCAGGTAGTTGCGGAAGTCCCCGAAATGCAGGTAGAGCGCCATCAGCGCGATGGTGTAGCGCAGACCCCGCGGGTTGTTGATGCCGCAGGTCACGAGCGTTTTCCAAAACTCCGCGCGGTAGGGCTGGCGCACGCCCATCCGCCAGGTCAGCCGCGCGAGACCCTTGAGGTCGCGCAGCAAGTAGCGGGGCGGCAGCCGCATCCGTTTCTTGGTGCAGTTGAGCGCCGATCCGACTTTGCGCACCCGCGCAAAGTACGCCGCCGGCGCGTAGCTCTCGGCGATGATCCGCCGATAGTCGCGCAGGATGTCGCGCTTGGGGCGGCGGGTCTCGAAGTTGAGGCCCGCGGTGCACTGGTCGCCGGCATCGTCCGGTGCGACGTCGAACTCCGGCATCAACCGGCCCTCGGCGGCGAGGCGACGGGTGAGCTGGGTGTTGGGGAGCGCCACCAGCAAGCCGACCATGTTCACCGGCACCGCGCTCGCCTCGATCAGGTCGAGCACCCCCTGTGCTACGCTGCCTTGCTCGCTGTCGAACCCGACGATATAGCCGGTGTTCACGAACATCCCGTACTGGTAGATCTTGCGGATGCACTCGGCCAGCACGCGCTTGGTGTTCTGCACCTTCTGCATGGACTTGAGGGTCGCTTCATCGGGGCTCTCGACGCCGACGAAAATGGCCGAGAAGCCGCACTCCTGCATCAGGCCGAGGAGCTCCTCGTCGTCGGCCAGATTGAGCGACGCCTCGGTGGTGAACTCGAAGGGCCAGCGGTGCTCCTCGAGCCAGGTCCGGAGCTGCGGCAGGAACTGCTTCACGATTTTCTTGTTGCCGACGAAGTTGTCGTCCACAAAGTCCACGTGGCCGCGGTAACCGAGGTCGTAGAGCCGCTGCAGCTCGGCGAGCATCTGCCCGGCGTCCTTGAGGCGCGGCACCCGGCCGAACAGCTCGATGATGTCGCAGAACTCGCACCGGAACGGGCAGCCCCGCGCGAACTGCACGCCGACGTGCAGGTAGCGGTCGAACTTGAGCAGATCGAAGCGCGGCAGCGGCGACGTGACCACGTCGGCCTTGGCCCCGGCGCACTCGTAGCGATGCTCCGCGGTGCCGGCCTGGTATGCGCTGAGCCAGCGCGGCAGGGTGACCTCCGCCTCGCCGAGCACCTGGTAGTCGGCCCGGTCGTAGAGGTGGGGGCTCGAGGTGGCATCGGGGCCGCCCACCACCACCGGCTTGGCCGCCGCCCGGCACCGCTCGATCATCGCGAGCGAGGAGCGCTGCTGGGGAATCATCCCGCCGGTGAACACGACGTCCGCCCAGGCGAGGTCGGCGTCGGTAAGCGTCTCGACGTTGCAGTCCACCAGCCGGCAGTGCCAGGACTCGGGGAGCATGGCCGCCACGGTGATCAGCCCCAGCGGTGCCGCGGGATGGGCGGCGCCGACGAGGTCGCAGGTGGCCCGGTAATTCCAGAAGGATTGGGAGGTAAATGCCGGATATACCAGCAGGCAGCGGGTCGGCGTGCTCATTGCCAGGGTCCTCCGAACGGCGCTGACGGCCGAGCCTGGCTCAACCCCGGCGTCGCTGGTTGGAGGGATTCTCCGCCCTTAGAATGCCTCCCGGCCAGAGCAGACGTCAAGTTTCGCCGCTGCGGCTACAGCGGCGGCTCCCCGGCCTTGATGCGCCATTCCCGCGCCGCGCTCTGCCCCGCGGCAATCTGCTGCGGCGACAACCGGGCCGCGAGCTTGCGCAACGTCGCGGGGTATTCTCCCGGTGCGGGTGCCCGCGCCACCGCCAGGCTCATCCATTTGTAGGCCTCGACCAGATTGGTCGCCATGCCGATGCCGTCGGCGTAGCGGACCCCGGCGTAGTACTGCGCATCGGGATCGCCCAGCTCCGCCGCCTTCACGTACCAGGCCGACGCCTGCGCGTCGTCTTTCGGCACCCCGGCACCCACCGCATAGAGCCGGGCCAGATTGAGCGCGCCCGCCGCCGCGCCCTGATCCGCCGCCTTGCGATACCAGCGCGCCGCCTCCGCCGCATCCTTGGCTACCCCGCGCCCGATCTCGTAGGCCACGCCGAGGTTGTTGATCGCGCGGGCATCCCCGAGGTTCGCGCCCTGGCGAAACCATCTGGTGGCCAGCGAGTCATCCTTCGCCACGCCCTGCCCGTTGGTGTACGCCATGCCGAGGGCGTGCGCGGCGGCGGCGTCACCCTTCTCCGCCTTCTCGCGAAACGCTGTCACTTCCGCCGCGCTGGGGCCCGCCTTGATGCGGGCTTCGATGGTCCGCAACGTCTCCTTATATAGCGTCCGGCTGGGATCGGTGGCGATTGCCAGGTTCACCCACTTTCGGGCCTCGGCCAGATCCATTGACACGCCTTCTCCGCTGTAATAGAGAATGCCGAGGTTGTACTGCGCGTCCGGGCTCCTCTGCACGGCCGCTTTGCGGTACCACGCCGCCGCCGCCACCGGATCCTTGGCTACGCCCCTGCCGGTGTGGTAGAACACGCCGATCTCGCCTTGGGCCGTGGCGTCGCCCTGCTCGGCGGCCTTGCGAAGCCAATCGGCCGCCTGGGCATCGTCTTTCGCGATTCCTTCCCCGCGCGCGTACGCCAGCCCCAGGTGGGACTGCGCCTTGGCGCGTCCCTGCTCGGCGGCCTTGCGATACCAGGCGACTGCCTGGACGAAGTCCCTGGGCACTCCGCCGCCACTTTCGTAATCCTGGCCCAGCGTGAACTGCGCGTCGGCGTCGCCGCGCTCCGCCTTGGCGCGCAGCTGGGCGATTTCGGAGCCTTCCGCTTGGGCCGCCACGCCGGCGCGCGGTTGCGCCACCGCCACCGGCAGGTTGCGATCGGCGATCGTACCGTCGCCGACCTGGCCGTGGGTGTTGTGCCCCCAGCAGTACACCGCAGATGCTCTGGTCACCCCACAGGTGTGCGCGTCGCCCACGCTCACCAAGGAAAAAGTCAGGCCGCCGGAGACCGCGACCGGTACGCTGCTGGCGGAGTCCTTCCCGTTGCCGAGCCGTCCGAACACGTTGCTGCCCCAGCAGTAGGCGGCGCCGGCGGCGGTCATCCCGCAACTGTGGAAGCCGCCGTGACCCACCACGCTGAAGCTCAGGCCCCCTGGCACGGCGGTGGGCCGGAACCCCCAGCAGTAGGCGGTCCGTTGCGCCGTGAGGCCGCAGGTCCCCGACTTGCCCGCGTTGAGGGAGGTGAATGCGAGACCTCCGATGACCGCCACAGGAGTGGTTCTCGATATTCCGGTGCTGTCGCCGACTTCGCCGTTGCCGTTGAAGCCCCAGCAGTACGCGGCCCCTCCGCGGATCAGGCCGCAGGCGGCGTTGCCTCCGCTCAGCGCGGTAAAGCTCAGGCCTCCCGAGACCGCCACGGGCACGTTGCTGGGGATCTTGTCCCCGTTGCCAAGATTGCCGTCCCCGTTGCCTCCCCAGCACCAGGCCGTCCCGGCGCCGGTCAGCCCGCAGCCGTAGTAATTTCCGGCGATCACCGCCGTGAACGTCATTCCGCCGGCCACGGCGACCGGAACCTTGGCATCGATGTTGGAGAAGTCGCCGAGCTGACCGAGGCGATTGTTGCCCCAGCAGTAGGCCTTTCCCGCGCGGGTCATGGCACAGGTATGAGCTCCGCCGGCTTCGATCGACACGAAGCCGTACCCGCCGGACACCGGTACCGGGATGGCGCTGCCGATGGTGCTGCCGTCGCCGAGCTGACCGTTGTCGTTGGCTCCCCAGCAGTAGGCGGCACCGCTCGAGGTGAGGCCACAGCTGTGCTCTCCGCCGGCGCTCACGGAGACGAATTTCGGGGGCGCTTGCAGGGAGCCGAGCAGCAGGGCGGCGAGTAGGGTCGGTGCAGATCGCATAGGAGGCCTCACTAGTCCAGCAGGATGATTGGCGCTCCGGAAGCACCCGTCAAGCTCATCCGCGGACGCTCGCGGGCGCCACTTGCTGGTCCTCCGGATACCCGGTACTTTTGCTGTTCATGGAATATTCATGACCTGAGAGGACCACGCCCCATGATCAGTCGACGCGGGCTCCGCACGGCCCTCCTTGCCGGATCGCTGGGCCTCCCCGCGGGCGCCATCGCGCAACAGCCTCTCCCCAAGAAACCGCCGGTCATGCTGCCGCCGGTGGAAGTGGTGGCGACGAGGCGGCCCGAGGCACCCCATGACGTGCCGGCCTCGATCGAGGTGATCAGCGGC
>JBGPVQ010000266.1:0-4644 GCA_041491785.1 Gemmatimonadota bacterium
AATCAGATTGACGATGGCGTCCGCCACGGGGCTCCGGAGGACCTGAGCGATCCCCGGCAGCACCTCCATCAACGAGCTGATCTGGGTTCCTCCCAGCTCCGTCACCGTCATCTCCCTCAGTCCGATGGGCTTTTTGCTCGCCGCAACGTATTTGCTGGCGGTAAGCGCGTCAAGAAACCCAACTGCCGGTGAGACCTGCTAGTCTGGCAGGCAAAGCGTAGTAGCTAGAAAGACACCCGAAGATATCCTGAAACCGAACCACCTCGGAAATCATTCCGCGTCCCGGTGGCGTCCTTGACCCAGCCGCGGTCGTATCGGGCCTGCGGGCTCAGCCAAACCGATCCGCCCAGCCTGATCCGAAAGCCGGCGCCCGCCCCGGTCATGCGCCCGCTGCCGACTTCCGGCTTCGAGACCCGGCCTGCCGCGACCGGCTCGAAGGCAAGCCAATCGGCCAGCGGGATGGAGACGGAAAGTTCTCCCGCCGCGAGGTTTTCCCGGTTCTTGGCGGTCACGCCGGTGGTGTCGCCTGCGGCCCGGTGGAAGTCGAACGCGGTCAAACTCAGCGTGCTCCCCCCCAGAGGCGCAACGAGCGCCGCCTCGGCAACCCACCGCGGTCCGGGTCGATACTGCCCCCTGGTGGAGCCGTTCAGGCCGAACTGGTCGTCGCCGAAGGTGCTGTAGGTGAACCCCAGCGAGAGCCGGGATGAACCCACCAGACCATCTGCCCCCGCCCTAACCCGGCCCTCGAGGCCGGGCTTGTAGGTGATCGCCCCGACCGCATCGGCGTACGGGGTGAACCGGCGGCTGACTCGAATGCTGCCCGCCAGACCCAGACTCCATTGCCCCGCCTGGATGGCACCGGCGAGTCCGCTGGTAACCGAAAACCCGCTGGCGTAGGCCGCGGCCGGGAACCCCAGAAAACTGGGGGATACCGCACCAATGACGGTGTAGTCCTTGGCCGTTGCCCGCTGCGGGCCGGTGGGGAGATTGACGGCGACCGTGGCGACGACGGCGTCCCGCCCGAAGATGTACGAGGCCCGCGCCTGGGTATCGGTGAAATCATCCACCGGGTGACGGCTACCGTCCGGCCGCTCCAGCCGAGTGGAGACCCACGCGGTGCCGAGGTCGATGGTCAGCCGCCCGAACGGGGCAACCACGCCGAACGGAACTGCAAGCTGGGACAGGCGCCGGACTCCGGGAAGCCGGTCGAATGTGAGGCTGCGCCACTCGACGCCGGCGAACGCCTGCCCCGAAGTCGGCAGGCGCTGCGCCTCCATCCGGCCGGCGACGGCGATGGCCGCGATGCTGCCCGCGAGGAGGGGGAGGGGGTGCCGATTCACGGCCGCGGGATGGTAACCGTCGGTTGCCCGATCGCGGTCAGCCGGCTGGGGTCATCCTGGCGAAGCGCTTCCGCGAGCCGCGAGCGAACGCTGCCGGGGCGGCTCTGCAGACGGTTGATCCGGCCCGCGAGGGTGGGTGCAATGGTCTGGAGCGCGGCGGCGAGCTGGGCGCCGCGGGTGCCCGCGGCCCGCCGGTCGTCACCGGTGGCGCCGGGGCGCGTGCCCACCACGAGGGACAGCCGGGCCGGTGTCATCCGCGTCGCCTTACCGGAGTGGGTGCTATGCGCGGCGCGGTCTCGCGCCGCCTGGAATGACGGATCCCGGACCACAGCCGCCTCGAAGAGTCGTGTCGCGGTTCCAAAGTCTCCCCGGTCCTCCGCCTCGAGACCCCCGCTGAAGGCGAGGAATGCCTGCAGGTCAGCGGTGGGGCGCTCGCCCACGGCACGGCGCTCTCCCGGCGTGAGCGTGATTCCCATCCGGTCGAGCAGGTCGAATACCAGGGATTTCTCCATCGTGAACAGCTGCGCCAAGCGGTCGGACGCGGTGCTGCTCGCGCGCACCTCCGCGGTCGCCGCGCTGACCACATTCGCGTCGAGCCGGAGCTCGCCTCCCTGGGTCTCGCGGATGGCGCCCTGGATCACGTCAGCGGCCCCGAGCAACCGTCCGGAGCGGGCCGCGGTGCCGGACTCCACCCGCGCGGAGCTTGCCAGCGCCAGCTCGTCGGTCAGCGCCTGCACCCGCTCGCGCTCCAGAAGCGTGAGCCGGGACACCTTGGAGAGATCGGTCACCACCAGGTGCGCGAGGCCCCGCTCCAGCGGCCGGAGCTGCGGATCGGTACCCAGGTAGGTCCAGGGGAGCACCGCGATGCTATTGGGCACCGGGGGAGTCGCGGCGAGGGTCCGCTCTTCGGCGACGGCGCGGCGCGCTTCCGCCGCCAGGCGCTGCCGGGTCAGGCCGACGAGGCGCTCCTCCACACTGCGCCGCTCGGCGCCCGAGGCCTTCATTCCCTGAGCGCGCCGGTAGGCGGCGAGCGCCTCGTCGAACCGACCCAGCCCTTCATATGAGAGACCCAGATGGGCCGCAGCGCGGAACCCATCGGGACGCAGCGCCAGCGCCGCCAGGAGCACGTCCCGGGCCCGGGTGTAGGACTTGGCCTGGTAGAACGCGACCCCTACGTCGGTGAGCACGTCAGCGTCCCTGGGGTGCCCGGCCTGGCGGGCCTCGAGCGCCGCGAGGTCGGCGGGTGTCACCTCGGGATTACGCACGCCGGCGGCACACCCGACGGTGAGCATCGCGGCAAGCGCGGCGAACAGTGGAGTTGTGCGCATCCGTCGCTCTCCAGAGGTATCCGGCCCCAAGATAGGAGCAGATCCCATGCCGGTAAACAGTGCGGGGCGGCGATCTGTGATCCAGATCACCGCCCCGGGGGAGGGTCGAACGCTCGGGTCCCGCCGCCGACCTACTGAGGCATGGTGAAGATCCGGCCCCAGCGAATGTTGCTGAAAAACGGCAGCGGTTTGTAGGTGTTGCCGTCGAAGCTATAGTAGACCAGAAGCGGCCGCCCCCGGACATTTTCCCGGGGCAGGAATCCCCAGTAGCGGCCGTCGTAGGAGCCATCGCGGTTGTCGCCCATCATGAAGAACGAATCCCGCGGCACCACGATCGGGCCCCAATTGTTGAGGTCGGGACGGTAGTTCTCAGCGCTGACCCCGGCCACCAGGTGGGTCACTTGCCAGCGGCGCATTTGCTCCCGCTGCAGGGCGTCGGCGTTCGCGTTCGGATCGGTACGGATCACCCAGGGCTCGCTGACCGATTTGCCGTTTCGATACAGCTGCGAGTGCTCCATCGAGAGGGTGTCGCCGGGGACGCCGATCAGCCGCTTGACGACCTTGAGGCCCTCCTCCTCGACCGAATCGAAGACCAGGATGTCGCCTCGGAGCGGCTCCCGGATGGCCGGCAGCCGCTTGTGAATGAGCGGAACCTCGGCGCCGTACAACAGCTTGTTGACGAAGAGGAAATCCCCGACCAGGAGCGTGTTCTCCATGCTCCCGGACGGAATCCGGAACGCCTCGATCAGGAAGGTGCGGAGAAAAAACCAGACCACCAGTGCGACGGCGATCGACTTGGTCCAGTCCCACAACCAGCGCGCGAAAGACTTCATGCCGTCTCCAGTATTCAGTTGACCCAGTCGGCGAGAAACATATCCGTCTCGGACTTCTCCTGCCCATTACGGTTGCTGGCCCACACCAGTTTCTTGCCGTCGGGGCTCCACATCGGAAAGCCATCGAAATCGGGATGCGTGGTCACCCGCTCCAGACCGCTGCCGTCGGAATTGATGAGGAACAGATCGAAATGCCCGCTCCGCGGGTCGAGATAGTTGGAGGAGAAGATGATCCGCCGACCGTCGGGGTGAAAATAGGGCGCGAAATTGGCCCCGCCCAGATGGGTGATCTGGCGCGCGCCGCTCCCGTCGGCGTTGGCAATCCAAAGCTCGACCCTCGAGGGCCGCACCAGGCGGCTGGCCAGCAGCCGCTGATAGTCGGCAGTGTCCCTGGCAGTTTCCGGATACCCTGCCCGCCACACGATCTGCTTTCCGTCGGGCGAAAAAAACGCCCCGCCGTCGTATCCGATCCGGCGGGTGATCCGGCGGACAGCGCTCCCGTCCACGTTCATGGTATAGAGATCGATGTCGCCGTCGCGGGTGCTGGTGAAGATGATCTTCTTCCCGTCCGGCGAGACGGTGGCCTCGGCGTTGTAGGCGCCGTCATTGGTAAGCTGCCGGAGGTCGGAGCCGTCCAGCTTCGAAGTGTAGATCTCGAAATGGCCCAGCGGCCAGACGTAACCCTGCGACGGGTCGGGCCGTTCCGGACACGCCTGGTCGTGCTGGAAGGTGGAGGAGTAAAGTACCCGGTGATCGCCGTCGTAGAAGAAGCCGCAGGTGGTGCGCCCCAACCCGTTGGAAATCCGGCGAAGCCCGGTGCCATCCACGTTGATGATGTATTCCTGGTCACACCCCTGATCCACATGCTCCTGACGCTGGAAGATCAGCTGCTTGCCGGAGCGGGAGAAATAGGACTCCGCGTTGTTCCCGGTAAAGGTGAGCTGGCGAATGTTCCTGAGATGACCCTCCCCCGGCTCCGGCCGAAGCAGGACCGGGCTCTGCCGAGCGCCATTGGGAGCCCAGCCGACCACCGCCACGACGGTCAGAATGGCGCGGACCTTCATCGGAGTGCCTCCAGAACCTGAGCGGCGTGTCCCTTCGGTTTCACATTCCCGAACACCTTGGCAATCCGGCCTTTCTCGT
>JBGPVQ010000267.1:0-4638 GCA_041491785.1 Gemmatimonadota bacterium
GACGAGATCGTGCACGTGGGGCGACGGATGGGCGCGGAGCAGGTAGGTGCCCCACGCCCCGCCCGCGAAGGCGAGCGCCCCGACGACGAGATGACTGGCTAGACCCGAGCGATTCCCCATGGCGTGTTCTCCCAAGCGCGTCAACGGTTGACCCCTCCCAGCGCCTCCTCGAACTCCCGCATCTCCTGGAACCGCGCCTCCGGCTTGTGTGCGATGCTCTTCGCGATCACCCGCTCCAACTCCTCCGGCAGTTCCGGGTTGGCCTGGCGGAGCCGGAGCGGCTGTCCGGTCAGATGCGCCAGCATCGTTTCCTGCGCGGTGTTTCCCTCGAAGGGCAGCCGGCCGGTCAGGAGCTCGAAGGCCAGGACCCCCAACGCGAAGATATCGCTTCGCGGGTCGAGCGGCTTCCCCCGGATCTGCTCCGGGCTCATGAATTCCGGGGTGCCGAGTACCACGCCGGTGTCGGTGAGCTTGGTGAGCTCCGGTCCCGCCACGCTCTCCTTGGCGAGCCCGAAGTCCATCACCACCGCCCGCTCGCCGGTTCCTTCTCCCGCCACCAGCATGACGTTTTCCGGCTTGAGGTCACGATGCAGCACCCCGGCGTCGTGGGCGTGCTGGAGCCCGTCGCAGAGCTGCCGAAGAATCGGAACCGCCAGCGCCGCCGGCATCGGACCGTGGCGGGTTTCCCGACGCGAGAGGGTCTCGCCCTCGAGGTACGGCATGACCAGGAACGGCATTCCCACCGCCTCCCCGGTGGCGAGAATTCCGCACACGTTCGGATGATCAAGTCGCATGGCCACCTGCGCCTCGCGCCGGAGCCGGGCCATCGCCTCCGGGTCTCCGGTCAGGCGGGACATCAGCACCTTGATGGCGACCGCGCGGCCCGACTCCCGGTCCCGGGCCCGGTAGACGTAGGCCATCCCGCCTTCACCTACCCGCATTTCCATCTGGTAGCGCCCGTCGAGCACCCGGCCCGAGAGGCCGGAGGCCGGATCCCCCCGGCGCGCCGGCGGCACCCGCGCCTCGCCGGTCCGGTGGAGGCCGAAGGCCCGCGGCGCCGTGGGGAGCGGGGTGCCGCCGGGTACTAGGGAGAAACCGTCTCGGGTGCAGAAGCGGGCCGGCGGGTCGAAGGTGGCGCCGCAACGGGGACAGCGGAGCGAGCTCACTCGCGGTAGCGATTGCGCCCGTCCGCCTTGGCGCGGAGCAGATTCCGGTCCGCGAGGCGGAGGAGCGAGTCGCCGTCCATCACCCGCTCGTCCGGGAAGGTGGCGAGCCCGACGCTGATGGTGAGGTGGACCGGCGCGTCCGCCTCGCCGAAGACGGCGTTGGTCACCCGGCGCAGTACCCGCTCGGCGAAGAGCCGGGCACCCGCCCCTCCGGTCTCCGGCAGCAGGACCACGAATTCCTCGCCGCCGTAGCGCGCTACCACGTCCACCGAGCGCTGCTCCCGCCGGAGCAGCTCGGCGAACTGCACCAGGATCCGATCCCCTGCCTGATGACCGTGGGCGTCGTTGGCGGCCTTGAAGTGATCGATGTCGATCATGGCGCAGGTGAGCGCGGTCCCGTAGCGGGTGGCCCGCTCGACTTCCTGGCGGAGCTTGTCGTCGAGCGCCCGGCGGTTGAGGAGCCCGGTCAGAGGGTCGGTCTCCGCCAGGTGTCGCATCGCCTCCTCGCGGCGGGCCGCCTCCTCGTGGTCGAGCGCCTTCTCGATCGCCGAGGCGGCCGCCTCAACCACCCGCTCGCCGAAGCGCAGGTCGGCATCGCCCAGCGGGGGGTCCTCCTCGCCGGTACGGAGGAAGAAGACCCCCGCGCGCTCGCCGTGAAGCGAGAAAGGGAGCACCAGCGCCGATGCGGTGGGGAGCGCCGTGAGGCCCTGATAGACCGGATCCGAGGTCACGTCGCGCACCAGGAGCACCTCGCCGGTGGCGAGGGCCTGCTGGATCTCGGGATAGTGGGACAGGTCCACCGACAGCTCGCGCAGCATGGGGTTCTCGGAGGCTGCCACTACCGTCGCGCGCTCGGAGCCCGGGCGCGCCAGCAGAATCGAGCAGCGCGGGATGCGCAATCCCGCCGCTACCTGCCGCACCAGCACCTGGAACAGGTCCCGGGGCATGAGGCTGGTGGTAATTTCGCGGAGCAGCTCCACCAGCACCGCCTGGGATCGGGCCTCCGCCTTGGCCTGGTTGAGCGCGCGGCCGGCGCGGAGGTGCACCCGGATCCGGGCGAGGAGCTCGCGCACCCGAAGCGGCTTGCCCAGCACGTCCGAGGCGCCCAGGCCCAGCGCCTCGATGGAACTCTCTTCGAGCGAGGAGGACGACAGAGCGAGGATCGGAAGGTCGTGGAACTTGGCGTCGCGCCGGAGCGCCTCGAGGACGGAAACGCCGTCCTGGCCGGGAACCGAGAGATCGAGAATCAGGAGATCCACCGCCCGGGTGGCCAGGTACTCGGGCAAGGCGCTGCTCCCGGAAAGCGATGCGGCGTCGTAGCCGTTCTCGGTGAGGACGCGCGAAAGGGTCCGGGCGAAGGCCTGATCGCCGTCGATGATGAGGATGTGCGGGTTGCTGAAACGCATCTCAGGCCACGAGGCGCGCGAAGAAGTCCGGATCCACGTTTCCCCCGCTGAGGATGGCTGCGACGGGTCCCGACGGGCGGAGCCGCCCCTCGAGCAGGGCGGCGACGGCCACCGCGCCGGAGGGCTCCACCCGGAGCCCCATTTCGTGGAAGAGAAACCGCACCGCGGCGGCGATGGCGTCGTCCGAGATACGGAAGGCGCGCCGGACTCGTTGCCCGATAGTACGCCAGGGGATCTCACCGAGCGAAACCGGGAGGAGTCCGTCCGCGATGCTGGCGGTGGTCGGGAGCGACACCGGCCGGCCCGCCGCGAGCGCCGCCGAGAGTTTGGCCGCCCCCTCGGGCTCGACCCCGATCAGCTCCACCGGATGGCCGAGGGCGATAGCGGCGGTGCAGCACCCCGCCAGAAGCCCGCCGCCGCCGACTGGTGAAAGGAGGTGGGCAACGCCGGGCTGATCGTCCAGGATCTCGAGCGCGCAGGTGGCCTGCCCGAGGATGACGTCCGGATGCTCGAACGGCGGAACCATGGCCAGGCCCTCACGGGCCGCCCATGCCTCCGCCGTCTTGACCCGCTGATAACGGTCCACCAGGATGACCTCGGCGCCTTCGGCGCGCACCGCCTCCACCTTGATCGCCGGGGCGTTGTCGTTCATCACGATCACCGCCCGAAGGCCCAGCCGGCGAGCCACCCAGGCCACGGCGCGGCCGTGATTGCCGCTGGAGTGCGCCACCACGCCGCGCGCCCGGGCCGCCGCCGGCATCCGGGTAATGGCGGTCCACGCCCCGCGAACCTTGAAGGCGCCGATGGGCTCGTCCTGTTCGCACTTGAGCCAGACGGGAACCCCGAGCCGGTCGGAAAGCCCGGGCGCCTCACGGAGCGGAGTGCGGACCGCCACCCCGACCAGGGCGGCGGCGGCGGCGCGAAGGGCCGCCTCGTCCGGCGCCCCCTCGCTCATGGGACTATTCCGCCGTCGCGGCGGGAGCGGGCGCTTCGTCGCCCGTGGGGTCTTCGGCGCCGCCCTCGTCCTCCTTGACGACCCGGGCCACGTCCACCAGGAGATCGCCCTCGTCGAGGTGCATGACCCGGACACCCTGGGTATTCCGCCCGATGACGCGGATGCCGTCGACCGGAACCCGGATGATGATCCCTCCCTTGGTGATCATCATCAGCTCGTCGTCGGGGAGCACTTCCTTGAGCGCGACGAGGGCTCCCGTCTTCTCGGTGTTGTGGAACGTGATGATGCCCTTGCCGCCGCGCTTCTGGACCCGGTAGTCCGAGAGCTCGGAGCGCTTGCCGAACCCGTTCTCCGCCACGACGAGCAGGGTGGAATCCCTCTGGATCACCACCATCCCGATCACGGCATCACCCTTTTCGAGCTCGATGCCCTTGACGCCGGTGGTGGCCCGGCCCATCTCCCGGGCGTCGCTCTCCTGGAACCGGATGCTCATCCCGCCCCGGGTGGCGAAGACGATATCGTTGTTCCCGTCGGTGATCTGGACGTCGATCAGCTCGTCGCCGTCCTCGATGTTGATCGCGTTGATGCCATTGCTGCGCGGATTGCCGTAGGCCGAGAGCACGGTCTTCTTCACCGTGCCGTTCCGGGTGGCGAACATCAGCCATTTGTTGTCGACGAACTGCTTGACCGGCACCAGCGCGGCGATCCGCTCGTCCGGCCGGATCGCGATGCACTGGATCACCGGCTTGCCCCGCGCCGCGCGGCCCCCCTGCGGGATCTCGTGCACCTTGAGCCAGTACACCTGGCCCTTGTCGCTGAAGAACATGACGTAGTCATGGGTCGAGGCGATGAACAGATGCTCGATCCAGTCGTCTTCTTTGGCGGTGGCGCCGGTGAGCCCCCGCCCCCCGCGACGCTGCTTCCGGTAAGTGGACACTGCGATCCGCTTGATGTAGCCCGAGTGGGATATGGTGATGACCATGTCCTCTTCGGCGATCAGATCCTCGACCGAAAACTCGTCCTGGTCGGGGATGATCTCGGTGCGCCGCTCGTCCCCGTAGTCCTTGGCGACTTCCGCCATCTCGGCCTTGAGGATCCCCATCCGCTTCTC
>JBGPVQ010000268.1:0-4596 GCA_041491785.1 Gemmatimonadota bacterium
CCCAGGAACGTCATCGCGATGAGCCGCATCATGTAGAAGGCGGTCATCGCGGCGGCCAAGAGACCCATCGCCCAGTAGAGAATCCAGATCGGATGGGTCTGGCCCCGCCCAAAGGCGGCGGAGAGGATTTCGTCTTTGGAGAAGAACCCGGAGAGCGGCGGAACCCCGGCGATGGCGAAGGCGGCGATGAGCATGAGGGCAAAGGTCCACGGCATCTGCCGCCGCAACCCGCCCATGTTCCGCATGTCCTGGGCGTCCTCGCGGGAGTGGGTCGCGTGGTAAGCTTGGTGCATCGCGTGGATCACGCTCCCCGAGCCCAGGAAGAGAAGCGCCTTGAAGAACGCGTGGGTTACCAAATGGAAAATGCCGGCTACGTAGGCTCCGGTGCCCACTCCGAGGAACATGTAGCCCAGCTGGGATACCGTCGAATACGCCAGCACCTTCTTGATATCGTATTGCCGGAGCCCGATCGACGCGGCGAACAGCGCCGTGAGCGCTCCCACTCCGGCGACGACCGCGCTGGAGAGTGGCGCCAACGAAAACAGGAAATTGGTCCGTGCCACCAGGTACACTCCCGCGGTGACCATGGTGGCCGCGTGGATCAACGCCGAGACGGGCGTCGGGCCCGCCATTGCGTCTGGAAGCCAGACGTAGAGCGGGATCTGCGCCGACTTTCCGGCACAGCCGAGGAAGAGGAACAGGGTAATGGTGGTCACCAGCGTCCCGCCCGCGGCCAGCCGCATGGGGGCGCGCTGGGCAATCGTGACGAAGTCCAGTGACCGGAGGCTCCACCAGAGCAGAAACATCGCGATCAGCACGCCGAAATCGCCGATCCGGTTGACCAGAAAGGCCTTCTTCCCCGCGTCGCAGTTCGCCTGCTCGGTGTACCAGAATCCGATCAACAGGTAGGAGCAGAGTCCCACGCCTTCCCAGCCCACGAACAGCACCGGGAGACTGGACCCGAGTACCAGAACCAGCATGAAGGCGACGAACAGGTTGAGGTAGGAGAAGAACCGCGCGTACCCCTCGTCGGCGCGCATGTATCCGACGCTGAAGAGGTGGATGAGGCTTCCCACCCCGGTCACCATCAGCAGCATGACGACCGAGAGCTGGTCCACCTGGAACGCAAACTTGATATCGAGCGCGCCCACCGGCATCCAGCGCCACAGCTGGACGACCAGGGGCGCCTCGGGCGGGTGGGCCCGGAGCTGCGAGAAGACCGCTGCCGCCACCACGAAGGCGCCGACCAGCACGCCGACGCCGACGACCGACACGGCGGTCTTGGCCTGGGGCCGGCGCAGGGCGAGCGCCCCGTTCACCAGGAATCCGGCCAGCGGCAGTGCCACCGCGAGCCAGATCCACTGGACCGCGCCGGTCGGCGCCACGGGTTCGGCGGCGGCCATGGCGGCGAGCAGGGGAAAGGTCATCAGCCCTGAAGCAAGTTGATGTTCTTGAGATCGACCGACTGGGTGTGCCGGAAAATTGCCAGGATGATCGCGAGACCCACGGCGGCCTCGGCGGCGGCCACGGTCATGACGAAGAACACCATCACCTGACCGTTGACGCCCAGCACCTGCGCCAGCGCGATGAAGGTGAGGTTCACGGCGTTGAGCATCAGCTCGATGCACATGAACAGCACGATCGCATTCCGCCGGACCAGGACCCCCACGGTCCCGATCGTGAACAGCAACGCGGAGAGAATCAGCGATGGACCGAGGAGCATGACTACAGCCTCCGCTTGGCCAGCACGACGGCGCCCACCGCCGCGGCCAGCAGGAGAATGGAGGTGATTTCGAACGGAACCAGGTAGGTCTTGAACAACGGCTCGGCGATGGCCCCGACCACCCCGACGCTCTCGCTGTCGGCCCGGGCGAGGCCCGCCTGGGCCAGCGAAAAGCCCTCGAGCGGGCTGCCGGCCCCCGCGGCGGCACCGCCCAGGATGGCCAGGGAGCCCGGGGAGACTCGCGCCAGCAGGGCGAACTCGCCGAACAGCATCGCGGCCAGCAGCAGCGCCACCACTCGAACCGGCCGGGACCGGAGGTCGCTGCCCTCCCGCCCGATGTTGAGCAGCATGATCACGAATACAAACAGGACCATGACCGCGCCGGCGTACACCAGAACCTGGATTGCCGCGATGAATTGGGCGTGGAGGAGGACGTAGATTCCCGCCAGGGAGAACATCGTGACCACGAGCCAGAGCGCGGAGGCGACCGGGTTCCGCTGCAGCACGCAAAGCAGGGCCGCGACGACCGCGGCGGCCCCCAGGATGTAGAACACCAGCTGCGCGGTCATCACTCGCCCTTCGGGTCGGCAGGGTCCCACAGGCTCGAGACCGGATGGGTCTGGGAGCTCAGCCGCTCGAGGTCGTAGACGAAGCGGTCGCGGCTGTACTCCGCGTTCTCAAAGTGCACTCCGACGTGGATGGCTTCTTCCGGACAGACCTCCTGGCAGTACCCGCAGAAGACGCAGCGAAACTCGTCGATCTCGTAGATCAGCGGGTAGCGGTTCCCGGCATCGTCTTCGCCGGGCACCAGCTTGATGCAATTGGCAGGACAGATCTGGGGGCAGAGCCCGCAGGCCACGCACTTGGAGCGCCCCTGCTCGTCGGTCAGCATGCGGTGGGTGCCGCGCCACCGAGGGGAGATGGTATACTGGCCGCGCTGGTCGCCGGTGCTCTTCTCCTCCGGGTATTGCATCGTCACCTTCGGCTCCAGCATGTGCTTGAAGGTGAGCGCCATCCCCTTGAGGGCCGCGCGCACGTAGCTGACCTGCCGCTCCGGCCGCTTCATGACCTTGACGCCGATCGCCATCAGGCCGCCATTCCGGCGCCGCGGGCGCCGCCGATCCCTGGTTGCTGGTAGGAGCCGCTCAGCACTGTACCGCGATCGAGCAGGAAGAACACGACGTAGCCCAGGATCAGGTTGAGGGCGAAGAGGATGCCCATCTTGCCCCGCGCACCGGTGATGCCCGCGAGATGCTCGATGCCCCAAACGGCCACGCAGATGACCATGATATAGAGAAGCGCCAGGGGGAGCATGAACTTCCACCCCAGGGCCATCAGCTGGTCATAGCGAAAGCGCGGCAGGGTCCAGCGGACCCACATGAAAAGGAAGAGAAAGCAGAAGACCTTGAGAAACATGAACGCCCCAGTGGCGAGCGTCTGCAGGCCGCCCCCGGCCTGGTCCCACGAGAGGAACGGAATATCCCACCCCCCGAAGAAGAGCGTCACCACCATCGCCGCGGCGGTGGCCATGTTGGCGTATTCGGAAATCGGGAACATCGAGAACTTCATCGCGCTGTACTCGGTGTGGTACCCGGCGACAAGCTCCGACTCCGCTTCGGGTAGATCGAACGGCAGCCGGTTCGTTTCCGCGAACCCCGCGACCAGAAAGATGAAGCACGACAGCGAGAGCGGGAGCACGAACCAGAGGCCATGCTGCTGCTCGGTCACAATGCGGGAGAAGGACACGTTTCCCGTGAGAAGGAGCACCGGGATCAGACTCATTCCCATCGCCACTTCGTACGAAATCATCTGCGCGCTGGCGCGGAGCCCGCCCAGCAGCGAGTACTTGTTGTTCGAGGCCCACCCCGCCAGGGCAATGCCGTACACTCCCAGCGAGCTGATGGCGAGGACGAAGAGGAAGCCGATGGGAAGATCGACGACCGCCATCGACAGCATGCCGTGGTAGCTCACGGCGCCGAGCATGGGCAGCCGCCAATCCACATTAACCGCCAGCGGCGCCGCCCAGGGGATCACCCCCGACAGCAGCAGCGCCGGAACGAACGCGATGGCCGGCGCGAGGGTGAAGATGACCGGATTGGCGCTGGCCGGAAACGTCTCCTCCTTGAGGATGTTCTTGACCCCGTCGGCCGCCGGCTGCAGGAGTCCGGCCCACCCTACCCGATTCGGCCCGTGCCGATTCTGCATCCAGGCGCTCACCTTGCGCTCCATGAGCGTGAGCAGCGCCACGCCGATCAGTACCACGGTAAAGACCACCAGTATCTTGAGGATGCTGAAGAGCAGGAACCCCTTCAACTCCGGGGTCATCGCGCCACCACCGCCGGGGCCGACTCCAGCATCCGCCCGGTGAAGCCGAGATCGGCGTAGGTCATCCCCGCGAGCGCGGGAATCGATTCCCCCAGCCGGGAAAACGCTTCCGCCGCCGACGCCGGGGCGCTCCTCCCGACTCCGCCGAGCGCCCACGCTTCGGCCGCCACCCACCACACCGGGCGCGCCATGCCCGGCGCGGCCTTGGCCTGGGAAATCCGCTGGATCCGGCGGTCCCGGTTGACATAGGTCCCGTTCTCTTCCGCCATCGTACTCACCGGAAGCACGAGCGCCGCTGTCTTCATGCGGTCGTCGTCCACCGACTGGAGGGCCACCACCACCCCGGCACCAGCCAAGCGCGACCGCTCGGACTCTTCCAGCGGGATGTCGAGGACCACGACCAGACCGGCGCCCTCGACCCGGGCAAGGGCCTCACCCCAGGAGGTGGTGTAGCCGGCCAACCGGGCGCCGTCGAGATTCGGCACCCGCTCCTTCCGGAGCGCCAGGCCGGGAACGCCGGAGAGGGGCGCTTCCTGCCCCACGGGAAC
>JBGPVQ010000269.1:0-4595 GCA_041491785.1 Gemmatimonadota bacterium
AAGTCCTTCCCCCACCAGGAAATCGAGAACAGCTCGAACCAGCCCTTCGGGGTCACGGCGGCGCGGAGATACCAGCCGTGGCCCTGCCCCGGCCGATTGGGCCGTGCGGAGGTGTCCGCGTTACCTGAGCTCCGCAGCCGCCACAGCGCGAGCGAGCTCCGCCCGAGCCACCCGAGCGAGTCCGCCGCGACCACGCCGAATCCGGAGGCGACGTTGTTACTCACCCGGCCGACGTCGTAGAGCTGTCCACCATGATGCAGGCCGTGCAGCTGGGTCTCCAGGGAGAAGAACCTGACTGGGCGCACTCGGACCACCCCGCCGTAGTCGAAGACTTCGCGTTGGCCGGGCACATTCAGCTTCTGCCAGTTGAGAAATGCCTCGGCGTCCCAGCGCCGGCGGTGCTCCCGCCACTGGGCGCCGTACTCCACCGGGCGGGTCAGCTCCAGCGTGGTGACTTCGAGCGGCTCCAGAAACCCATGGCGCGCTTCGGTGAGCAGGGTGCCAAGCACTCCGGTCCCGGTTGGATTGGCGTATTGGAAGGTGATGATCGGCCGGACCGGGTCCAGAAACTCCTTCGCCCCCGAGCGATGGTCTCCGAACACGCCAAGGTGCACCGAGGTGCGCGCGCCGGTGCGGAGCCGGAGGGTGGAGAAGAACTGCGCACCGAGGATGGTCTCGCCCACACGGTAGGGTGTGAAGAACTCAGTGTTGTCGCCGTAGAGCACCGTGGTGGTGCTCCAGCGGACCGATTGCGCGGCGCCGGGCGAGGCCGCAACCGCCCCGAGTGACACCCCAAGAATGCCGCGTGCAAGTCGTGACATGGACCGCAATATCATTAGCTTTGGCCCCCATGACCACTCAGTCCGCCCCGCGCATCGTCACGGTGGCATTGCCGCAACTGCACAATGCCCCCGGACCCGGGGAAAATCTCCGCCGTACCATCGAGCGGATTCGCGAGGCGGCGGCCCGGGGCGCGCAGATTGTCTGCACCCAGGAGCTCTTCCAAGGTCCCTATTTTTGCCAGGCGGAGGACCACCGATTTTTCGCGTTGGCGGAGCCGGTTCCCGGCCCCACCACCGAACGGCTGGGCGCGCTCGCCAAGGAGCTGGGCGTCGTGGTGATCGCCTCGCTTTTCGAAAAGCGGGCCGAGGGGCTCTACCACAACACCGCCGCGGTGCTGGACGCCGACGGCAGCTACCTGGGCAAGTACCGGAAGATGCACATTCCAGACGACCCGCAGTACTACGAGAAATTCTATTTCACCCCGGGAGACCTCGGGTTCCGGACCTGGCAGACCCGATTCGCCCGGATCGGCGTCCTGATCTGCTGGGACCAATGGTATCCCGAGGCCGCGCGGCTCACCGCGCTGTCGGGCGCGGAAATCCTGTTATATCCCACCGCCATCGGCTGGCTTCCCCCCGAGAAGACCGAGTTCGGCGAGCGCCAGCAGGCGGCGTGGGAAACCATTCAGCGCTCTCACGCGATCGCGAACGGCTGCTTCGTGGCGGCGGTGAATCGCGTCGGCTTCGAGCCGGGGCCCGCGGGGGGGCTGGAGTTCTGGGGCGGGAGCTTCGTCGCCGATCCGAACGGGCGGCTGCTGGCCAAGGCCGGGCGGAACGAAGAGCTCCTGGTGGTGCCCTGTGACTTGAGCCAGGTCGAGGTGGCGCGGACCCACTGGCCGTTCCTCCGGGACCGGCGCATCGATGCGTACGCGGGGCTGACGGAACGGTATCTCGACGGCGACCGGTGAACGGGTACCACATGCCCCCGGAGTGGGCGCCGCATCGTGGCACCTGGCTCAGCTGGCCGCATAAGGAAGCCTCCTGGCCTGGCAAGTTCGGCCCGGTCCCGGCGATTTTCGCGGAGATCGTGCGCCACCTGGCGCCGCGGGAGGCGGTACACATCATCGTGGCCGACGCGGCGCTCGAGGACACCGCCCGCGCGGCGCTCCGCCGTGGTGGAGTTCCCCCCGCGCAGGTCGTCTTTCATCGCCACCCCACCAACGATGCCTGGTGCCGAGATCACGGCCCCATCTTCGTGCAGCGGGAAACCGACGGCCGCACCGAGGAGCTGATACTCGACTGGGGATTCAACGCCTGGGGAAACAAGTACCCGCCGTTCGACCTCGACGACGTCATTCCGACCCGGATCGGCGCCGAGCTCGGACTCCCGGTGGTGTCGCCCGGCATGGTGCTCGAGGGGGGCAGCATCGACGTCAACGGCGCGGGCACCCTGCTCACCACTGAGCAGTGCCTGCTCAATCCCAACCGCAACCCGGGACTCTCCAAGGCGGCGATCGAGGGCTACCTGCGGGAGTTTCTCGGCGTAACCCGGATCCTCTGGCTCGGCGACGGCATCGAGGGCGACGACACCGACGGGCACGTGGATGACCTGACGCGGTTCGTCGCGCCGGGGACGGTGGTGACGGTGGTGGAGGAGGACCCCCGGGACGCGAACTACCCGGTGCTGCGCGACAACCTCGAGCGGCTCCGCGCCATGACCGACCAGGACGGCCGTCCACTCCGGATTGTAGAGCTTCCAATGCCGCCCGCCCTGTACCAGGACGGACAACGGCTACCCGCGAGCTACGCGAATTTCTACATCGGCAATGGAGTGGTGCTGCTCCCGGGCTACGACTCCGAGCGGGACCGGCGGGCCCTGGAAACGCTGCAGCCCCTTTTTCCCGACCGGCCGGTCCGGATCATCGACTGCACCGATCTGGTCTGGGGACTGGGCGCCGTCCATTGCGTCACCCAGCAGTGGCCCGCGCTCCGGTCATCCTGAGCGAAGCGACGGATCCCCCGCCCCGGGCGTCAACAACTCCTCCAGCGCCGCCACGAGCGCGTCGGGCGAGAATGGCTTCTGGAGAAACGCCTGGCGGGGATGGCTGTGCAGCTCGTCCAGTACTTCATCTCCGGTGTAGCCGGAGAGGAAAAGCACCGGGAGCTCCGACCGCCGCAATCGCAACCGGCCCGCCAATTCCCTTCCGCTCATCCCCGGCATGACCACATCGGAGACGATCGCGTCGACCCGGGCGCCACCCCCGTCGAGCAGCGCCAGCGCTTCCGCGCCGCTCCGCGCCTCCACCACCCCGAAGCCGTACTGCTCCAGCATGCGAATGGTGAGCTGCCGAACACCATCGTCGTCCTCGACCAGCAGCACCACCGCGCGGGGCCGGCCGGTGGGGGCCGGCGGCCGGTCCGGTGCCGGTTCACGGAGCGAGCCGTCCCGCGCCTCGCTCCGGGGAAGGAACACCCGGAAGCTGGTGCCCAGCCCGGGCTCGCTCTCCACCGTGATGGCGCCGCTGCTCTGCTGCACGATCCCGTACACCGTGGACAACCCGAGCCCGGTGCCCTCACCCGCGGGTTTGGTGGTGAAGAAGGGCTCGAAGATCTTGCCCTGGAGCTTGCGATCCATGCCGATGCCGGTATCGCTCACCCGGAGGACGACGTAGTCGCCCGGGGTGACGCCATGGGTCCACGGCTCCTCGCGCCCGGGAGCGAGCAGCAGCCGACCGGTCTCGATCGTCAGGGTGCCGCCGGAGGGCATCGCGTCGCGGGCGTTCACCGCAAGGTTGAGTAACACCTGTTCGAGCTGGCCGGCGTCCGCCCGCACCCACCCGAGATCCGGTCCCGGCACGGTGACGATGGTGATGTGCTCGCCGATCACCCGCCGGAGCATCCGCTCCATTTCCTGCACCAGCGAATTGAGGTCCACTTCCCTGGGCACCAGCACCTGGCGCCGGCTCACGGCGAGCAGCTGCCGCGTGAGCGAGGTGGCGCGATCGGCGGCGCGGCGAATTTCCCGGACCTCGCCGAGCCGCGGGTCCTCCTCGCCCAGGCCCCAGGAAATGACATCCGCGTAGCCGCGAATCACCGTGAGCAGGTTGTTGAAGTCATGCGCCACGCCTCCGGCCAGGCGGCCGAGGCTTTCCATCTTCTGGGACTGGAGGAGCTCCTCCTCCAGCCGCCTCCGCTCGGTGATGTCCACGATAACCCCGGTCCAGATGACCCGGTCGGGATCTCGGGCTGCGACCGCCGTGGCGATGTCCCGCAGCCATCGAATCGGGTCGCCGGGGCCGCCGACCCGGAAATCGAAGCTCCACGTCCCCGGGCGCTCCGAGGCCTTGGTGAAGGCCACCGCCATCGCCCGCCGGTCCTCCGAGTCCATCGTTGTCCAGGCGCGCTGCGAATCGCGGAGGATTTCCTCCGCGCTCACACCGAGGAGCTCACGGGCCCGTCCGCTCACAAACACGAAGCGCTCCTCATCTCCCGGGCCGGCGACGTACTGATACACCACGCCAGGCACGGCGGCGGTGATCCGCTGCAGCTGCTCCTCCCGATCCCGGAGCGCCTGCTGGGCGCCGAATTGCTCGGTCACGTCGGACATCGAGGCCACGACCGCGGTGATGGCGCCCGCCCCGTCGCGCAGCGGCGAAGCATTGATCGAGAGCACACGACGGGTCCCGTCCGGGCGCTCGAGCATCACCCGCGCATCCTGCACCGATTGGTTGGTGGCCACCACCCGCCGCACCGGCCGCTCGGCATCCGGGAGCGGAGCGCCGTCCGGGGTGAGGAATCGCCAACCTTCCGGCA
>JBGPVQ010000270.1:0-4595 GCA_041491785.1 Gemmatimonadota bacterium
AGCGTAGGTGAGGACCTTCCGGTTTTTCTCCAGCCAATCCACGACGGCGTGCTCCACCTCCGGAACGGCGGGCGGCGCGGTGACGTTCGGTTTGACGCTCGAGGCCATCGGGATCCTGGGTTCGGGTCCGGGTTTCGAGTGCCCCCGGGGCGACTCGAACGCCCGGCCAACGGTTTAGGAAACCGCTGCTCTATCCACCTGAGCTACGGGGGCGAAACGCCTAAACTTAGCCGGGCTGCCGCGCTTGGGGAACAGCCTCATGGCTTCCGCCAATCGGGCGGCGTCTTCGGTGGCGGTGGGAACCCGATAGTCGAGCTCATGGTGTCCATCACCTTATTTCAAACGATGTTGGCAGATTGAGCTCATCCGAACTCTCGTTGCTTTGTACATTCGTGACTGTGGCCATCGTGGGGCCCCGGCGCAGCGCGGCCTCAAACTGGTCCAGGTCGGCCCCTCCGCCGTCGGCCAGCGCCTCCACCCGCCCATCGGCGAGGTTCCGCACCCAACCGAGCAGCCCGTGCCGGAGCGCCTCGCGGCGCGCGAAGTGCCGGTACCCGACCCCCTGCACTTCTCCTTCGATCAGGTAGCGCCGTCTCACCGGGCGGCGATGCTCCGCTCTTTGAGGATTCCGATGGCAATCGGCAGCACGGAAAGCCCGATGATCGCCAGAACGACCAGGCTGAAGTTCTGCCGGACAAAGCGCAAGTTCCCGAAGTAGTACCCGGCCCAGACGAACGCGGTGACCCAGAACGCGCCGCCCGCCATGCTGTAGGCCAGGAAACGGGGGTACGGCATCGCGCCGACTCCCGCGACGAATGGCGTGAAGGTCCGAATGATCGGGATGAACCGGGCGAGGATGATGGTCTTGCCGCCCTGCCGGAGGAAAAAGGCATGAGTCCGGTCGAGGTATTCCTTCCGCAGGAACCGGATCTCTCCCGAGAAGGCGCGCGGCCCGATGTACCGGCCGACCCAGTAGTTGACATTGTCTCCGGCAAACACCGCCCCGAAGAGGAGGAGATTGAGCAGGCGCGGGTCGAGGGACCCGAGGGCGGCGAAGGTGCCCGCCGCGAACAGCAGCGAGTCACCCGGGAGGAACGGGGTGATGACCAGGCCGGTCTCGCAGAAGAGGATCGCGACGAGAATGCCATAGGTCCAGGTGCCGTACTGTGCGATCACCTCGCTCAGGTGGCGATCGAGATGCAGGAAGAGATCGACGAACTGTCTGAGCAAATCCATTGGGAGGGCGCCCGTCTCCGGTTACCGGTTCACCGTTCACCGCCGCTGAATCCGAACTGGCCCAGGAGCGGAACGAATCGCACGTCCGAGACCGCCGTGGTACGGACGGTCCCTCCGGTCTTTTCCGCGAGGGTAAGGACCTGCACGTCCTGCTCGCCGAGGGGGATCACCAGCCGCCCGCCTTCCGCCAGCTGCTCGATGAGCGGTGCGGGGATGCCCGGAGCGGCGGCCGCCACCGCGATCGCGTCGTACGGCGCGTAGGGGCGCCAGCCGAGCGTGCCATCACCCACGACCACCGTGGCGTTCCGGACCCCGACCGCCTCGAGGGTGGTGCGGGCCGCGAGGGCCAGCTCGGCAACCCGTTCCACCGCGAGCACCGTGCTCGCAAGGGCCGCCAGGAGCGCCGTCTGGTATCCCGAGCCGGCGCCTACCTCCAGCACCCGGTCGGTGCCCTTCAGGCGCAGGAGCTCGAGGGTGCGCGCCTGCACGTACGGTTGGGAAATCGTCTGCCCCGCTCCGATCGGGAGCGCCGAGTCCTCGTAGGCGCGGTGGCGCACCGACTCCGGCACGAAGCGGTGCCGGGGCACGGTCGCGATGGCATGGAGGACAGCCAGGTCGGCAATCCCCTTCTCGCGCAGCGTCTCGACCAGCAGCGCGCGGTACCCGCCGTACCCGTCCCCCTCGCCTATCCCGTGAGCGCCCACCCACGCACCGTTTCGATTAGGCCGTAGCTCGTCAAATCCAGCTGGAGCGGCGTGATGGAGATGTAGCCGTCGTGCACCGCCTGCTGATCCGATTCTGCGTCCCCGGTCCAGGTGATCTCGCCTCCTCCAATCCAGAACACCTCCTTGCCCCAGGGATCCTTCATGCGAGTGAGACCCTCGGAGAAAAAGCGGCTTCCCAGCTTGGTGACCTTCATTCCCCGCACCTCCGCCGCGGCAACCCGAGGGAGGTTGATGTTGAGGAGCATGCTCGGCGGGAACTCCTCGACCGCCACGATCCGGCGGACCAGGTCTCCCAGCACGCCGCCGTAGGTGGCCAGCACATCGGCCTCCCGGCTCGCGAACGAGATGGCGATCCCGGGAATGCCGAGCGTCACCGCCTCCATGGCGGCGGAGACGGTGCCGGAATAGAGGACGTCCTCGCCCATGTTGGGGCCGTGGTTCACCCCCGAGAAAACAAACGTAGGGCGCTCCGGCATGAGCGCGCCCACGGCCAGCAGGACGCAGTCGGTCGGGGTGCCGTCGACCTGGAAGGAGCCGTCGTGCCGGCGCTGGGGCCGGAGCGGCCGGTGCAGCGTGAGCGCGTGGGAGGTTCCGCTCTGTTCCCGGTCGGGCGCCACCACGGTCACCTGGGCCACCGCGCGGCAGGCGTCCGCCAATAACGCGATGCCCGGCGCGAAGATTCCATCGTCGTTGCTGACGAGAATGTTCATGGCGATTCCGGCGGCGGCGCGCCGTCGAGCAGCTCGATGACCTGGTCCAGCTGTTCGCGGAGCTCGCTCAACGTCGTGCGGGAAGCGGCGCGCGATGCCTGGGCCTTGAGGTCCCCGCTCTTGCGGTACTGCTCGATCCGCTGGCGGGCCCCTTCGATGGTGTATTTCTCGGCGTAGAGGAGGTGTTTGACCAGCATGATCAGCTCCACCTCCCGGCTCTTATACACCCGGTTGCCCGAGCGGTTCTTGGCGGGATTGAGAAAGCGGAACTGACTCTCCCAATAGCGCAGCACATGCGGCTTGAGGTCGGTGAGCGCGCACACCTCGCCGATCGAGAAGAACTCCTGGGTCGGCCTCGGCAGAGTCACGTCCACTGCTCCGGCTTGAGGGTTCGGTCCATCAGCTCCGCGATCGCCTGGCGGGGCGGTTTGGCGTCGAACAGCAGCTCGGCCACTTTCGTGGCGATGGGGGTTTCGACGCCGGCGCGCGCGCCCAGGCGGACGCCTGCGCGAGCGGTGTTCACCCCCTCGGCGACGGTGCGGTGGCTCCCGGTCCAGGCCGTGAGGCTTGCCCCTTGGGCCAGGGCGACGCCCAGAGCGCGATTTCGACTCAGGCCTCCGCAGGCGGTGAGGATCAGATCCCCCATCCCCGCGAGCCCGGCGAAGGTACGAGCCTCGGCGCCCAACGCCACACCGAGGCGGGTGATTTCCGCGAGCCCTCGGGTAATCAGCGCGGCGCGCGGGTTATTTCCCAGGCCGAGCCCCTCGAGGACGCCCGCCGCGATGGCGATCACGTTTTTGAGCGCCCCGCCGATCTCGGTGCCGAGAACATCCGCGTTGGAGTACACCCGGAAGTACCCGGTGGAGAAGAGATCCTGCGCTTCGGCGGCGGCGGCGGCATTGGTCGAGGCGGCGACCAGCAGCGTCGGCTGGCGCTGGTAGACCTCCAGCGCGAAACTTGGCCCGGAAAGCGCCACGAACCGCAAGCCGGGAGCGACCTGCGCCGCGACCTGTGACATGAACTCCAGGGTGTCGACCTCGAGACCCTTGGTCGCGCTCACCAGCAGGGTGCCGGGGCGGGAGCCCTCGCGCGCCTTGGAGAGGACCGAGCGCGCGGCGTGGCTGGGTGCGACGCAGACGATCACCGCGGCGCCGGCCACGGCCTCCGCGATGCTTTCCACCGCACGGAGCTCGGGTGCGAGCGGGCATCCCGGAAGGAAGAGGGCGTTCTCATGCCCCCGATTGATCGAGGCGGCCACCTCCGGCTCGAAGGCCCATAGGCGGACCTCGTGGCCCTTCCGCGCGAGCAAATCGGCCAGGGTGGTTCCCCAGCCCCCTGCGCCCAGCACCCCGACGGTCGTCATGCGGAGGGAGGTCCGGCCGGTGCGCGGTGGCCGAACCGGCTCTCGGTGCCGGCGAGGAGCCTGCCGATGTTGGCCCGGTGGAGCAGGATGATGAACGCAGCGAGGAGCGCGAAGAGGCCGAGCAGTGGCCGGCGCTCCGGGTGCAAGAGGTAGACCGCCGGGGGCAGCACGGCGGCGGCCAGCAGGCTTCCCAGCGAGACGTAGCCGCTCAACTTGACCACCACCGCCCACACCGCCAGCGCCGCGAGCAAAGCCCATGGCGCCAGCCCGAGCACCACTCCGGCCCCGGTTGCCACGCCCTTCCCTCCTCTGAACTTCACGAACACCGAGAATACATGCCCAACCACGGCCACCGCGCCGAGCAACGCGGGCACCAGATCCCCGCCGCCGGCGCGCGGCCCGAAGACGACAACCGGGATCGCCCCCTTGAGCATGTCGAAGAGCCCGACCGGCACCGCGTACCGCCATCCAAGCACCCGAAAGAGGTTGGTCGCGCCGAGGTTGCCGCTGCCCAGGGTCCGCAGGTCCTGCCCCGTCACCAGCCGCGCGGTCAGGTAGCTG
>JBGPVQ010000271.1:0-4593 GCA_041491785.1 Gemmatimonadota bacterium
CCCGTCCACCCGGATGCCGCCCATGATGTAGTGGGTGGTTGGCCCGATCTCCATTGGCGTAGTGGTGATGTCGAGGTCGGCCAGCTGCTTGAACTGGTGATACATGCTGGGAAGCTTCTTCCGGATGTGCTCCGCGGCGTTCGGGATCCTTTCCTTGATCCAGGCGATGTCCAGGAACACGCCGCCGTGCGGGCTTCCGCGGCCCTCCCGCACCTCGCGGATGATGCAGCGCGCCACGTGGTCACGGGTCAGGAGCTCCGGGGGGCGACGGGCGTTCTTGTCGCCCATCACGTAGCGCCACCCCTCCTCCGGGGTGTCGGCGGTCTGGGCCCGGTAATTCTCCGGAATGTCCTCGAACATGAAGCGACGCCCGGCGCTGTTCTTGAGCACCCCGCCCTCGCCGCGCACCGCCTCGGTTACCAGAAGCCCGCGCACGCTGGGCGGCCAGATCATCCCGGTCGGATGGAACTGTATGAATTCCATGTCCTGGAGGGCGGCGCCGGCGTGATAGGCCAGCGATTGTCCGTCGCCGGTGTACTCCCAGCTGTTGCTAGTGATCCGGTAGGCCCGACCGATCCCGCCGGTGGCGATCACGATCGCTTTGGCGCGGAAGAGCCGGAACCGACCGCGCTCGCGATCATAGGCCAGGGCTCCCGCCACCCGCCCCTCGCGGGTGAAGAGGGAGAGGACCGTGACCTCCATATGGACGTCGATGTCCTGGTGGATCCCGTGGTCCTGCAGGGTGCGGATCATCTCGAGCCCGGTCCGGTCCCCGACGTGCGCGAGCCGGGGGTACCGGTGGCCACCGAAGTTGCGCTGTAGGATCTTCCCGTCGGCGGTGCGGTCGAACAGCGCGCCCCAGGCCTCGAGCTCGCGGACCCGATCCGGCGCTTCCTTGGCGTGCAGCTCCGCCATGCGCCAGTTGTTGACGTACTGGCCGCCCCGCATGGTATCGGCGAAATGCACCCGCCAGTTGTCGCGGTCGTCCACGTTTCCAAGCGCGGCCGCCACGCCCCCCTCCGCCATGACGGTGTGGGCCTTGCCCAGGAGCGATTTGCACACCAGACCCACCGAGACCCCCGCTGCCGCGGCTTCGATCGCCGCCCGGAGCCCGGCGCCTCCGGCGCCGATCACCAGCACGTCGTGGTCGAAGGTCTGGATCTCGGGCATCAGAGGATCCTCAGGTCGTGCCAGATGCCCATCGAGCAGAGCCGGACGTACACATCGCTGAACACGACCGTGAACAGGCTCACCCAGGCCCAGCGGTGGTGCACGCCGTTGAGGCAGGTGGCGCAGGCATACGGCGTCCGCAACAGCGGCCGTTTGGAGAACTGATCCCGGAAGCCGCCCAGAATATGCCGCATCGAGTGGCAGCCCAGGGTGTACCCGGCGAGGCAGACCACGTTCACCGCGAGGACCAGGGTGCCCACGCCGACGCCGAACCGCACGCCGCCGGTGGCCGGATTGGCCCACCAGAGCGCTTTCCACACGTCGTAGGAGAGGAAGAACAGGAAGACCACCGCGAAGAGCATGAAGTACCGATGAACGTTTTGAAAGACCAGGGGAAAGTAGCGCTCCCCCAGGTAGGTCTTGCGGGGCTCGCCGACGCTGCACGCGGGCGGATCGGCCCAAAAGGCCTTGTAGTACGAGCCTCGGTAGTAGTAGCAGGTAAACCGGAAGAGGGCCGGAAACGGGAGGATGATGAGCGCCGGCGAGAACGGGAGCCACCCCGGCCACCGGAGCGGCTTGGACCCGAACCAGGCGTGGGGCGACTGGCCGAAGAGCTCCGGGCTGTAGAAGGGGGAGAGGTAGGGGCCGAAGGTATAGTGGGCGTTCTGGAAGGCCGCCCAGGTCGCGTAGACCAGGAAGCCGCCAAGGATGAAGAAAACCACCAGCGGCTGAACCCACCAAGCGTCGCGCCGGTTCGTCTCCAGGAATCGGTGTCGTGTCAGGGGAACGGTCGCGTGGGCCATACGGAGCTCCGCTGAGTTTGGAATCGGGGTGGACCGACCCCCAACCTACCGACTCAACGCGGGATTTGACAAACGCCTACGCGGGCACGAGTATCGGAGACCCCGAGACCAAAGGAGGCGGCCGTGAAGATCTACGGCCCCGACGCTATCCGGAACGTGGCCTTCGTCGGCCACGGCGCGAGCGGCAAGACCACGCTCGTGGATGCCCTCGCCTTCGTGTCCGGCTCCAGCCGGCGCCACGGCTCGATCAAGGATGGCACGACCCTCACCGACAGCTCCCCCGACGAAATCGAACGGAAACACTCCATCTCCCTTGGCGTCGGTATCGCCGAGTGGATGAACGTGAAGATCAACCTCCTTGATACCCCCGGCTACCTGGACTTCTTCGGCGAGGTGATCTGCGGTCTGGCCGTGGCGGACGCCGCCGTGGTGGTGCTCTCCGGGGTCAGTGGCGTGGAGGTCGGGACCGAGAAATGCTGGGAGGCCTGCGATCACTATCACCTTCCGCGAATCCTGTTCGTCTCGGGGATGGACAAGGAACACGCGAACTTCGATCGGGTCTTCAGCGATATTCGCGAGCACCTGACACCGAAGGTGTTGCCGGTGGAGATTCCGGTCGGCGACGGCGCCCAGTTCCGCGGCATCATCAATCTCTTCACCCAGACCTGTCAGCTCTTCAAGCCCGGCTCGAAGGCCGGCGAGTACGAGGAAGTGCCGGTCCCCCCTGAGTACCAGGATGCCTTTGCCCGGTACGCCGAACAGATGACCGAAGCGGTGGCCGCCACCGACGACGATCTGCTGGAGAAATACCTCGCGGGCGAGCGCATCCCGCGGGAGCAGGTGGTGCCGGCGATGAAGAAGGCCATGCTGGCCGGCGAGATCGTCCCGCTGTTCTGCGGCAGCGGCGAGCTGCAGCACGGCGTGCGCCCCCTGCTCACCGAGATGGTGGAGCTCTTCCCATCGCCCGCGGAGCTTCCCGCGCCGGTGGACGCACCCCTGGCCGGGCGGGTATTCAAGACGATCTCCGAGCCGCACGTCGGCGACATCTCCCTCTTCCGGATCTACGCCGGAGCGATCAAGAACGGCCAGGAAGTCTGGAACGCCGAGCACAACGTGGTGGAGAAGCTGAACCACCTCTCGGTCCAGCAGGGCAAGGAGCGCCAGGAGGTCCCCGAGCTCAATTCCGGCGACATCGGCTCGGTGGCCAAGCTCAAGGACACCCACACCAACGACACCTTCTGCCGGAAGGACCATCCGGTGCGGCTCCCGCCGATGGAGTTTCCCGAGGGGGAAGCGACCTCGGCGGTGACGGTCAAGCAGCGGGGGGAGGAGGACAAGCTGGCGGCGGGGCTTCACAAACTCCACGAGGAGGATCCGACCTTCCACTTCGAATACAACTCCGAGCTGGGGCAGACCCTGCTCCACGGAATGGGCGAGCGCCATCTGGAGATCCTGCTCGGACGCCTGGCCCGGAAATACGGTGTCCATGCCGAGCTGAGCCGCCCGCGGGTGGCCTACCGGGAAACCTTCCGCGGCCTGGCCGAGGGGCAGGGGAAGCACAAGAAGCAGAGCGGGGGCCGGGGGCAGTACGGCGATTGCTGGATCCGGATCTCGCCGCTCGCGCGGGGGTCGGGGTACGAGTTCGTGGATAGCATCGTGGGCGGGGTGATTCCCAACAAGTTCATCCCCGCCGTGGACAAGGGAATCCACGAGGCCCTGGTGCGCGGGCCGATTGCGGGGTATCCCTGCGTCGATTTTCGGGCCGAATGCTACTTCGGATCCTACCACGACGTGGACTCGAGCGAGCAGGCGTTCAAGATGGCCGGGATTCTGGCGTTCCGCGCGGTGAGCGCGAAGGCCCGGCCGGTCCTGCTCGAGCCGATCATGGCAGTCCAGGTGTGGGTCCCCTCCGATCTCCTCGGCGACGTCCTGGGCGATCTGTCGCCCCGCCGCACCCAGATTCTCTCCACCGAGCAGGACGGGCGGCTCACCAAGGTCAACGCGCTGGTGCCCCAGGCCGAGCTGTACCGGTATTCCACGGCGCTCCATTCCATCACCCACGGCCGGGGAACCCACAAGGAGCGGTTCCACGGCTACGCCGAGGCGCCCGGCGACGTCTCGGCCAAGGTGGCGGCGGAGCACAAGAAGGAATCCACTGGGGAGGAGGAATGAGCCCGTGCTCGATCGTCCCCTGATGATTGGCGTCGTGGGAGGCTCGGGCTCCGGAAAAACCACCGTGACGCGCGCCATTTACGATATGCCAGGCGTGGACGCCGCGTTCATCGATCAGGACGCCTACTACCGCGATCTCGGCCACCTTCCGCTCGAAGAACGGAAGCGGGTCAACTTCGACCACCCGGAGGCGTTCGATACCGAACTGCTGATCCGGCAGCTGAGCGAGCTCCTGGCCGGGCGGAGCATCGAGAAGCCGACCTACGACTATGCCATGCACACCCGTGCCGAGCGCACCGAGCCGGTGGAGCCCAAGGACGTCATCCTGGTGGACGGCATCCTCCTGTTCGCGGACCATCGCCTGCGGCCGCTCTTCGACATCAAGATCTACGTGGACGTGGCGGAGGACGTGCGCTTCATCCGGCGCCTGCAGCGAGACACCGCCGAA
>JBGPVQ010000272.1:0-4573 GCA_041491785.1 Gemmatimonadota bacterium
GAGGCCTCGGTGGCCACCAACGGTTTCTGGTCGTCGCTCACCATCGCGACCACGCTTTCCCTGCCGATGGTGTTCTACATCGAGGACAACGGCTACGGCATCTCGGTGCCGGCCAAGCTGCAGACGCCCGGCGCCGACATCGCGGCCAACCTCGCCTCGTTCCGAAATCTCCTGGTCCGGAACGGAAACGGCAGCGATCCCGCCCAGACGGCCAATCTCATCGGGGAGTGCGTGGCCCACGCCCGCGCCGGCAAGGGCGCGGCGCTGTTACGCCTGAGCGTGCCGAGGCTGTCCGGCCACTCCGGCCAGGACACCCAGGCATACAAGAGCCCGGAATTCATCGAGCAGGAGAGGGCCAGCGACCCGCTGCCCAAACTGTATGGGTTCCTTCGGGGCGGCGTGCTCACCGCGGCGCAGATCGCCGAGGCAGAGGCGCGGGCGAAGCGCGACGCGGAGGCAGGGCTCGCGGAAGCGCTCGCGCGGCCGGAGCCCGACACCGCGAACGTCACTCGCTACCGGCTCGCCGAAACCGGTGCCGACGGGCGGCCGCTGCTGCAGCGGCGTGGGGGGGTTGCCCCGGCGAACCACCGGTTTCCTCCCTCCAGCGAATCCGCGGTGCCCGAGGGCGCCCGGATCAACCTCCTCACCGCGGTTCGCCGCACGCTCGAATCCGAGCTGCGCAGCAACCCCAAGATGCTCCTCTTCGGGGAGGACGTGGGGCCCAAGGGGGGGGTCCACGCAGCGACACTCGGACTGCAGGACGCCTTCGGCGACCGGCGGGTGTTCGACACCTCGCTCTCCGAGGAGGGCATCATCGGCCGGGCGGTGGGCATGGCGCTCGCCGGGCTCGTCCCCGTGCCGGAAATCCAGTTCCGTAAGTACGCCGATCCCGCCACCGAGCAGCTCAACAACTGCGGCACGCTCCGGTGGCGGACCAACAACCGTTGGGCGGCGCCGATCGTGGTCCGGATGCCCGGCGGCTACGCGCCCAAGTGCGGCGACCCCTGGCACAGCGTGTGTGGCGAGGCGCTCTGGGCCCACGCGCCCGGGTGGCAAGTGGCGATTCCCTCCAACGCGGAGGACGCGGTGGGGCTGCTCCGCAGCGCGATGCGGAGCAACAACCCGACGATCTTCTTCGAGCACCGGGCGTTGCTCGACGGGACCTGGGCTCGGCGGCCGTACCCAGGAGATTCCTTCGTGGTGCCGTTCGGAAAGGCGCGGCTCATCACGCCGGGCGACAAGCTCACGGTGGTGACGTGGGCGGCGATGGTGGAGCGGTGCGAGGCGGCGGCGAAGGCATCGGGTTATGCCGTCGAAGTGCTCGACCTCCGGACGGTTTCTCCCTGGGACAAGGCGGCGGTGCTGGCGTCGGTCAGGAAGACCCGGCGGTGCTTGATTGTGCACGAAGACACGCTGACGGCCGGGTTTGGGGCGGAGGTGGCGGCGGCGGTGGCGGAGGAGGCGTTCCTGTCGCTGGATGCACCGATCCGGCGGATTGCGATTCCCGATGTGCCGACGCCGTACAATGTGGCGCTGATGAATGCGGTGCTGCCGCAGGTGGAGGAAATAGCCCGGTGCATCGCTGAGCTGGTGGAGTTCTAGCGGTGCAGCGGCGAATCCTCACGGCAGTCGCGCTCGCCGGCGTGACTGCAGGGCTCCTCTCCGTCCAGCAAGGGCCGCCGCGCCCGTCGGTGGGCGCTTACCGGATCGGGCCGGGGCAAGGTCCGGTGCATCTCGATGGGCGGCTCGACGAGCCGGTGTGGCGCGAGGCAACGGTCGCCAGCGGGTTCCGCCAGCGGGAGCCGGCGATGGGAGAGCCAGCCAGCGAGGCGACCGAGGTCCGCGTAGTCTATGACGGGACGATGCTGTACATCGGCGTGCTGGCGCGGGATAGCCGGCCCGACAGAATGATCGGGCGGATTCTTCAGCGCGACAAGCTCCTGTCCACCCCCCCGCTCGGCTCCGGCGTAGTCTTTGGAGGTGACGACGCCATCGCCATCCTGCTCGACCCATTCGACGACCACCGGAGCGGAGTGGTGTTCGCCACCAACCCCAATGGCGCTGAGCTCGAGGCACTCCTCACCGACGAGGGGCGGGAGCTTAATATCGACTGGCGGGGGATCTGGTCGGTGGCATCGGCCCGGGGACCCCATGGGGGGTCGGCCGAATTCGCGATTCCGTTCCGGACGCTGCGCTACCCGCGGAATGGCAGCGGAATCTGGGGCTTCAATGTGGCGAGGATGGTCCGGCGCAAGGCCGAGGAAACGCTGTGGAGCGGGTGGTCGCGGGACGGCGGTGGTTTCCACCGGGTGAGCCAGGCGGGCCACCTGACCGGACTCACCGCACTCCCTGCCGGCGGCCTCGATCTGGACGTGAAGCCGTACCTGCTCACCGGACACACCCGGACGGTGGACGACGGAGGGCTGACAATCAAAGAGAAGGCCCGCCTCGAAGCCGGGGTGGATCTCAAGTATCCGGTCACGCCGGGGATGCTGCTGGACGTTTCCCTCAATACCGATTTTGCCCAGGTGGAGGCCGACGACGAGCAGGTCAACCTGACCCGCTTCGATCTGTTCTTCCCGAAAAAGCGGGAGTTCTTCCTGGAGAACGCGGGGATTTTCGAGTACGGGTGGCGCAGCTCGTTCGAGGCGCCACCGTTTCTGCTGTTCTTTTCCCGGCGGATCGGGGTGGCGGACAGCGGGTCGGTGCCGCTGCTGGGCGGCGCTCGGCTCACCGGACGGGCCGGCCGGCAGACGGTGGGGCTCCTCGATGGGGTGATCGAGGACAAGTTCGGCGAGCCGAGGACGAACTTCGCGGTGCTCAGGGCCAAGCGGGACGTGGCGGGGTCGGGGTTTCTGGGCGCGATGGTGGTGGACCGGCGCTCCAGCGCCGGCTCGAACACCGCAGGCGGGGTGGATTGGTCGCTGTGGCCGTCCCGTTCGCTCAACCTGCAAGGATTCGCGGCCGGCACCACCACCAGGGATGGCGCTGGCGACGGGTGGGCGTTCCGGGGTGCGGCGGTGGGGGACCGGGACCGGATCGGATTCGAGGTGGGGCACTTGGCGGTGAGCCCCAATGCCACGGCGGACGCCGGATTCATCACCCGAACTGACATCCTTCGGAGCGACTTCACGCTCCGGGTGAGCCCGCGACCTCCCGCCGCGGGGATTCGCATGGTGGATCTCTTCCTGTTCGGCAACCACGCAATGAATACCGCCGGGCGGCTGCAGGACTGGTCGCTCGGCCCGGACATCGGGCCCAAGTGGAATTCGGGCGAGAGCATCTCGTTGTACGGCACCTGGGGCTCCAACCGGATCGACAGCACGTTCAGTCTCGCGGACCGGGTGGACGTCCCGACCGGGGTGTACGACTTCTGGGAACTGGGGTGGTTCGCCAATAGCAGCACCCGGCGGCCGGTGGTGCTCCGGTCCACCGCTTCGCTGAAGGGAATGTTCGGGGGACGGGTGGATTCGTACACCGGCGAGCTTGCGGTGGCGCCGAACCGAAATTTGAGCCTCACCACACGATGGACCCACAACCGGGTGCGGCTTCCAGGGGGCGAGTTCGATGCTGACATCGGCGCGCTCCGGGTGACCCTGGCCACCTCGCCCCGCTTCGTGGCCAACGCGCTGGTGCAGTACAACAGCCTGGACAACACGGTGGCGGCGAACCTCCGGCTCGCCTATACCTTACGGCCAGGCAGCGATCTCTTCTTTGTGCTCAACGAGCAGCGGGGGAATGAGGAACGGCTCTGGGCGCGGGGGGACCGGGCGGTGTTGATGAAGGTGACGTGGCTGTCGAGACTCTAGGAAAAGGCGGGCTAACCGTCATGGCTGATTCGATCGACATCGTACTTCCCCAGGATCAGACCGAAGGCACCAGCAACGCCGTCGGCAAGTGGTTCAAGGCGGTGGGGGACGTGGTGCGGGTACACGATCCGCTGCTGGAGATCACCACTGACAAAGTGACGGTGGAGATCGCGGCGACGGCGGATGGGGTACTGACGGAGATCTTGAAGAAAGAAGGGGAGAGCGTCGAGCCGGGCCAGGTGGTTGGCCGAATCGGCACCGGCGTGGCCGCGGCCGGCCGTACGGCGGAATTCGTGCCCCCAGCCGAGGGTGAGCTGAGCCCCGCGGTGCGGCGGGCGCTCAAGGAAAAGGGCCTGGACGCGTCGCAGGTGAAGGGGACGGGCAGAGGCGGACGCATAACCTTCGAGGACGTTGAAAAGGCCGGTGGACGGCTGCTGCCCCACAGCGCCATGCGGCGTACCATCGCGGAGCATATGGTTCGCAGCGTTGCCACCGCCCCGCACGTGACCGCGGTCTTCGAGGCCGACCTGTCGGCCGTCATCGCCCACCGTGCCGCGCATCAGGGGGCGCACACCTTCACCGCGTACTTCATGCGCGCCACTGTTGCGGCGCTCCGCGCAGTTCCCGAAGTCAACAGCCGCTGGCACGAACCGGGGCTCGAGCTCTTCCAGGACTGCAACATCGGCATCGCCACGGCGCTCGAGGCCGGAGGGCTCATCGTCCCCGTGGTTCACCGGGCCCAGGATCTGGACCTCGCGGAAATC
>JBGPVQ010000273.1:0-4564 GCA_041491785.1 Gemmatimonadota bacterium
ACCTCGTTCATGTACCGCGCGTAAACCGGATCGCGGCCCAGAAAGCTCTCCTCCATCAGCGTCTTGACGACGAACAACGCGAGAAACACCGCGCTCAACGTCAGGTTCAGCCAGGAAAACCCTTCCAGGACGACGCTGATCTCGGCGAGAAACAAGGCGCTGTAGATGGGATGCCGGACGAATCGATATGCCCCGGTGGTCACCAGGCGTCGCTGTGCCGGAACGAAACCGATGTTGCGCCCAAGACTCAGCCGGGCGAACGCGTCCAGCGATACGCTGGCGATGGATAGCGCGTCCGTCGCGACCGAGGGAGCCAGCGGCCGCCCGCTGGCCGTCCAGCTCGCGGTCAAGAAGCCGTAGTAGCTGGCGACAAAGGTCACGACCCAGAAGAGCGGATTCGTCGTCACCCTTACGGGGGGCGTCCGAATCAGCATCGTCACCATGAACAACGTCAATTGAAAGATGATGGCGAATCGCGGAAGGGTCAGCTGCCCGGCACGCACGTCGTTCCAGAGCACGTACCCGAAGGGGAGGGCGGCGACGACCGCGATTACCCGGTCCACCCATGGGCGCCCCAGGGACGCGATGAACCGGTTGGACCCTCCCGGCGTTGAAGCGAAGGCGGGAGAGCGGGAAGTCATTGCCACCTAGAGCACTCCCGGCACGACGGCCCAGGTATGGCGACGATAGTCATCGTACGCGGTGCCGAATTCGTCGTGAAGCCGCCGCTCCTCGAGCCGGATCTTCCGCCCGTACGCGCCCGAGATGATCGCCACGGCGAGAAGTGCGTGCATTCGCCCGGACACCACGGCCGAGCCGACGAACATGCCAAGCATGGCGCTGTAGATGGGATGTCGGACCAGCCGGTACGGACCGGAGCGGATCAGTTGATGATCGACCGTGACGGTAATGGCGCCGCTCCAGTTTCGCCCGAGGTGCCGCCGGGCCCAGACCGCGAGGAGTGCCGCGGCGGCCTGGACGGTCAGTCCGATTGCAACGGACAGCGACCCGGCCGGCAGGAAGCGCCGGCCCAGCCCCGGAACCGGAATGAAGAGCAGCAGCAGCGCCGCATTCATCAATCGTTGGTGGAGCCGGCGCGATTCCGGGGACTCCGAGCTGCGGGCCGGGGCGGCGTTTCGGGCCGCGGCGCTCCAATAGCCGACGAACAGGACCCAGAGCGCTCCCGAAGCCCAGACCGGCCAGTTGCTCAGCGCCGGTTTCAAGTACACCAGGAGCACGACCAACGCCGCCAGGAAGCCGACCAGGACGACGACGACGGAGGGTCCGGTCAGCTTCAGGCTGCCGATCTGCAGGATGATGGTCCGTCGTTCGGTCCCGGTGTTACGGTCGTCCATTGGTCCAGCCTTCTCCCCCGGTTGAAGCTGGGCGTCAAATCACCTCATGCAATGACTTGCCCCCCCAGGAGTCGCAGCGTCCCGTCGCCACAGCCACTCGCTCGGACAATTCGGCGAGCAGCACCCCACAGTGCGGGCAGACCGGACGAGTGGCGCGAATCCACACCGGTGGCGATGACGTAGACGATCGGTCCCGCCACGTAGGCGTTCCGGATGCGGGCGATGGTGGTGAGATGGACTTCCGGGCGCAGGAGCCCGCCCCGAACGATTGTGAGGAACAGCCAGCCCCAGGTGTAGAGTGTCGCGGCCGTCTTGGCCTCGGCGGTCGCGAGGTGTCGGGCGAGTACCGCCGTGGGAAACGGCACGAACGTCACCGAGAGCAGGGCGAATCCGTTCGCGAAGAAGAACGGGTAGTCCACGGCGCAAACCATGCGCATAAGCTCGTGGTGGTTCACCCACATGATCAGGATGACGCAGCAGCTCAACGCGAAGACGAACACGCCGTCGCTGAAGGCTTCCACGCGGGCCGTGAGCCCGGTCATCGCGCGAGCCGTACGGTCCGCAACATCTGGCGCAAGGTGTCGAGCGTGAGCGGCAGCGCGGCCCACCCCTGGGCGAACCCGCGCCGATTTCCCGCGATGATCCAGCCGGAAACGAAGACCGGCCGTCGCTGCAATTCGGCGAGACCGCCGCTAATGCGACCGGTCTCGGTGTGCGCCTCCAGTCCGGCCCAGCGATCGGTGAGCGCCGTGGAGCTGTCCACCGTGATACAGTCCGCCTGGCACCCGGAGTCGGAGCCCAGGCGCGGCGGCCAGTGGCGCAGAGATGCGGAGTCCTCCGGCCAGCGGACCACCTCTACACTGAAGAAGTCCCGTGGGTCCGCCCCCGCGCTCGGGTCCAGCCGTTGCCAGCTGTGCGTGTCGCTCTGGACGAACGCCGGTTCCACGCAGAGGGTCAGCGCTGAATCGGTGGTCCACGCGCGATGCCAGCCCGTCTGGCATTCCGATCCGGCGGAGAGCCGGTCACCCCGCGCGCAGGCCACGAGACTCGACGCCACGAACATCGCAACCACGCCGCCGACCGGATTCACCTGGGCCTCTCCTTTGTATGGGCAACGAGCGAATGGTGGGTGCCGTGATCCGGGGCCGAGGCCATCCGGCGGCGCGCTCCGAATCTAGCTTCGCCGGCGCTTCCCGGCACGGCGCCCCGACCCCCCGATCCCTGGCCGGCTACCCGGCGCGTCTACTCCCGCGAAAGGTCGGTAGCCAGCGCCCGATCGTGCCTGCATACCTCTCGTACGATGCCCCAAATCGGCGCCGCAGATTCGGCTCTTCGTATCCGATGATGAAGAGATTGACGACGACGAACCACGCCGCTGCGAAGGCCAACAGCCCCCGGGATCGAGTGAGCAGGAGCTCGCCGAGGAGGACCGTCGCCACGCCCAGGTACATCGGGTTCCGCACGTAGCGGTAGAGGCCGCTCACGACCAGGTCTCGAGGGGGATCCATGGGGGCCAGCGTGCCACGCCCACGAGCGGCGAATTCCCAGATGCACACCGCAAGGACCACCGCGCCGATGGCGAGCACGAGGAGACCCGCCACCTGACCGGGAGTGCGCCGGTCCAACTGGACGCGACCCAAGCCGAAGAACCTCCACGGCACGTAGCCGGCCACCATGCCGGGAAGGGCAATCGCCCACGTAAGACTGCGGACAGCCAGCCAGATCGATTGGGCGGTGCTCTTCACTTCAACCGGCATCAAGCAGGACCCAGGTTCAGCGCGGTCGGATGGGTCGGCTGGTACAGCCCGATCTCCCCCCCGCTCGGCAGGGGGATGGTCGTCTTCAATCCCCAGGGCTCCTCGCTCACCTCGGTGCAGCGGACGCCCTTGCTCTCCAGCTTGGCCATGTAGGCCCGCAGATCCGTGCACATGAGATAGAGGACCGCCCGCAGAAGCTCGCGGCCCCCGTGCGCGTGCCCTCCGTCTCCGTTCGTTGGGTGCAAGGCGGCCTCGGACGGAGGGAGCGCGAAGATGAGCCATCCGCCTCCGACATCGACCGAGCGGAATTCCAGTACGTCCCGAAAGAATGCCCGGTCGAGCTCGGGGTTCTCGCTATGGAGAAGGATGTGGGCTCCCATGAGCATGGCATCGTCCCCTGCGACGTCGGCGTCGCCGTGCAAGCGTCTGAATCCGCCACTGGGCTTCAGCCTGCCGAGCCTCTTCAGGAGCGCGGCCCGGCGATCGAACCCGCCAGAATCTACGTTCGGCCGCGACAGGCGGGGGGGGAACGGCTTGGGTGGCTACCGCGGTGGTCGAAGACCAGTTCGGCCCAGCAACGAATCCGCCAGCACCGGCCGTACGTCGTCGCTGGTGTTCGACTTGCCATCCGGCCCGACGGCGAACAGATCGTAGCTCAGCCCGTTCGCGGCGGGCACGTACTGGTACATCCGGGGCATTCGAAGTGCGCCGCCGCCGAAATCGAGGATATTCACCGGGCGCAGCGGCCCGCGCGCCCGCTGCAGCGCGAGGAGCGTAGGTGGATAGGAGTTCGTCGCCGCCCGATAGCTCTCGAGCGCCGCGACGACATCGCCAAGCTGCCGCTGGGTCTGTTCGACGACCCCGCGCTGAAAAGCCGGATTTCCCCTGCCCATCGTCGAGAGGCTCACGATGATCACCACGAGGTTCAGAACCGCCCCGACCGCACCGATGATGAGGCCGCGCCGGGCTCCAGGGTGGGAGGAGACCAGCCCCCACGACACCGCGATCGAGCCGAAAAAGAACCCGAGTCCCGGTACAAACGAGAGCCCCGCGAGCAGATAGAGCAGCCAGATTGGGCGGCGGCGAGCAGGGTCCGACGGTTCCACGAGTGACCTCCGAGACGTTCCGACCTTCATGAAGGCACGGGTTAGGCGGCGTCCGCGCGCCTCTCATAGATGTGGCCGGGGCTGGGAACGCCATCCGGATCGACGCGGCCGTCGTCGCGGATCGCGATGAGCGTGAAACCGGCGCCCACCGCCACCCGCTGACTCCGAACGTTTCGCGCGCTGGTGTGGATCTCGACCGCCAGCAGCCCCAGCCCCGTAAACGCCGTCTTGGCAATCGCGCCGACCGCTTCCCGCGCGTAGCCTTGCCCGCACTCGCTCGTCCGGAGCCAGTAGCCGATTTCCCGGCGGGAGGAGTCCGCCAATCGGCCATGGAGTCCCGCTCCCC
>JBGPVQ010000274.1:0-4564 GCA_041491785.1 Gemmatimonadota bacterium
CGTGATCATCAACGGGACGATCGCCTTGAGAGACGGCGCGAGGGTCGGCACCGGAGCGGGAAAAGGCCTCTGGCCGGCCCGGTGAGTCAGCGCCCAATCTCCAACTTGCGCGGTCTTCCTGGAGGCGTACTTTGCGGAATCTTCCGGATCCGGCCGCAGGACCGTGCATCGCGGAGGCCTTCACCAAGGAGGAGATCATGTCGGCTGAATCGAAGCAGGACCATTCGGCAGGCCCGCCTGGCGCCCTGAGCCGCCGGGACAGCGTCAAGCTCGCTGCCGGGATCCTCGCGCTGGGAGCCGGACTGGGCGTTCCCCGGCGGGCGCTGGGGCTGGCACCGAGTGCCGCGCGGATGCAGATGAAGTTCTTCAGCGGCGCGGAGGACGGCAGTAAGCTGCTGGACAGCGCGGACCTGTCCGAGAGCCTGACGAAATTCCTGGCCTCGCCGGCGGGCGCGCGGGTCCAGATCAAGTTTTACCATCCGGCGGGCGGCGAGGTGGGCACCCTGGGCCTCCCCGCGCAGATGCAGGTGAAGATAGAGCGGCTGGAAATGAAGCGCATCGGCGGCTGAGTTTGGCGGCCCAGCTCCCGGTTCTGCATGCGCGGGACACCGCGTTCTCGTATACCTGCGGGGCCTGCAGCCGCTGTTGCTACGGCAAGAAAATCGTCGTCAACCCGTACGAGTTGGCGCGGCTGGCACGGAACCGGAGCATTTCCACCACCGAGCTGATCGCGCGCTTCACCGTCGACGGCGGTACGGCGTTGGCGGTTCGCCCGGACGGCGGGTGCGTGTTTCTCGGCGCCGACGGCTGCAGCGTGCACGCTGACCGGCCGCTGGTCTGCCGGCTGTACCCCCTCGGCCGCATCGTGCAAACCGACGGGAGCGAGATCTTCGTCGAGGTCGAGCCGCACCCGGAAACCGCCGGCATCTACGGACGAGACGGAACCGTGGGTGCATATATCGAGTCGCAGGGGGTGGCCCCCTACATCGCGGCCGGGGATCGGTACTACGCCGTGCTGGTCAAGCTGTTGAGCCTGACCGCCACGACCGACGGCGCGCCGACCGTGGCACCTGGGGTAGCGCCCGCCGGTGACGCCGAGATCGAATCCGAGAGCGCACGGTTCGTGGATGCCGAGCTGGCGGTTCGGGCCGAATGCGAGCGCACGGGAGAGCCGTTTCCGGCCGACGTTGAATCGTTGGTGGACCAGCACATCGCGGTGCTGGAGCGGTGGGTCGAGAACGCCACCCACCCTGGCGGCCCGATGTTCCCCGGATGACCCACCCCTCCGGTGCTTCGTTCCGCGCCATCGCTACCCGCCAGCGGCGCCTGGCGCTCGGCCTGACTGCCGCGATGATCGCGCTCTACTTCGGCTTCATCCTCCTCATTGCCTACGACAAGCCACTCCTCGCCCGCAAGCTCGGTCCCGGCCTCTCGCTCGGCATCCTCCTGGGCGCCGCGGTCATCGTGAGCTCGTGGCTGCTTACCTGGGTGTACGTCCGCTGGGCCAACACCCACTACGACACCGAGTTGGATCGGCACCGGGGCTGAGATGCAGCCCACCACCCCGGTTGTGACCCACATCGGCCAACCGAATGTGGTGGCGATGGGGTTCTTCTTTCTCTTCATCGCCACCACCCTCGGCATCACCTGGTGGGCCGCGCGCCGAACTCGCACCACCGAGCAGTTCTATGCCGCCGGCCGCACGGTGAGCGCCGGCCAGAACGGCATCGCCCTGGCCGGCGACTACATGAGCGCCGCCTCCTTCCTCGGGATCGCGGGCCTCGTCTCCACCACTGGATTCGATGGCCTGATCTACTCGACCGGATGGCTGGTGGGGTGGCCGGTGGTGCTCTTTCTGATCGCCGAGCCGCTGCGAAACCTCGGGAAATACACCTTCGCCGACGTCGTGGCGGCCCGCCTCCAGCAGGCTCCAGTCCGGGTGGCGGCGGCGGGCGGGACCCTGGTGACGGTAGCGTTCTACCTCATCGCGCAGATGGTCGGGGCGGGCAGTCTGGTCCGGCTGATGTTCGGCATTTCCTACGAGGCCGCCATCGTCATTGTCGGCACCGCCATGATCGCCTACGTCCTCTTCGGCGGGATGATCGCGACGACCTGGGTGCAGATCGTCAAGGCGGTGCTGCTCCTCGGTGGTGCCGCGATCCTGGCGGGTCTGGTCCTGCTCCGCTTCCATGGGAGTCCAGCGGCGCTCTTCGCGGCGGCGGCGGAACGCTACGGCGATGGCGTGCTGGCGCCAGGCAAGCTGGTGAGCAAGCCGCTCGACGCGGTAAGCCTGGGACTCGCTCTCATGTTCGGGACCGCGGGCCTTCCCCATATCCTCATGCGCTTCTATACCGTGCCGGACGCCCGCTCAGCGCGGAAGAGCGTCTTCTACGCGACCGGACTCATCGGGACCTTTTACCTGATGACCTTCGTGCTGGGGTTCGGCGCGATGGTCCTGGTGGGCCCCGACGCCATAAAGGCGATTGAGCCGGGTGGCAACATGGCGGCCCCACTCCTGGCGGAGTTTCTCGGGGGGACCGCGTTCCTCGGGTTCATCGCGGCGGTGGCCTTTGCCACCATCCTGGCGGTGGTGGCGGGGCTCACCCTCTCGGGGGCGGCTGCGCTGTCGCATGATCTCTGGGTGAACGTGGTGCGGAAGGATCTCGCAACCGCCGGCGAGCAGCTCCGGGTGGCCAAGGTCGCCACGGTGGGCCTCGGTATCCTGGGCGTGGCACTCGGGATCACGTTCAAGGGACAGAACGTGGCGTTCATGGTAGGCCTCGCGTTCGCCATCGCGGCGAGCGCCAATTTCCCCGCGCTGGTGCTCTCGATCTTCTGGCGCCGCTACACCACGCTGGGCGCCGTGACCAGCATGGTGGCCGGAACGGTAGGCGCCCTGGTGCTGATCTACCTTTCGCCCACCGTTCAGGTGGACATTCTCAAACATCCGTCGGCGTGGTTCCCGCTGCGGAATCCGGCGCTGGTCACCATGCCGCTCTCCTTCCTGCTGGGCAGTGCGGTGTCGCTCTGGGGCCCTCGGCCGGCGGAGGCCGCCGCGTTCGACGGGCTGGCCCGGCGGCTCCATCTCGGACACGGCTCTGAGTAGTCCGGTACGCCCGCCACGGCGGGTGAAACATCCTGCGGTCCGGCTGCGTTACGATCTACGTACCTCTCGACCGACCTGCACCCGACCGCCATGATCCTCGCCGTTCTTGCCCTGATGGCCTTCTCCGACCCGCCGCGCTACGACGGCCGGGCCCGCCAGCTCGAGGTGAAGGTCCCGCGCATCGAATCCGAGGTTGCCATCGACGGAGTGCTGAGCGAGCCGGCCTGGGGCCAGGCGGCGCGGCTCACCGGATTCTCTCGGTACGCGCCCACCGACAACGCGGCCGCCGATGATTCGACCGAGGTCCTGGTCTGGTACTCCCCGACCGCCATCCATTTCGGCATCCGGGCGTTCGCGGAACCGGGGACGGTCCATGCCACTCTCGCCGACCGCGACAAGATGTACAGCGACGATTATGTCGGGATCTTTCTCGGCACCTTCAATGACGGACGCCAGGCCAGCGTCTTTTACGCGAATCCCCTCGGGGTGCAGGGGGACGGGGTGATGGTGGAGAGCGGGAAGAGCGCTACCGGCTTTGGGGGCCTCCCCGTGGGGCGCGAGCTGCCGGACATCACCCCCGATTTCGTCTTCGAGTCGAAGGGCCGGGTGACGGACCATGGGTACGAGATCGAGATCCGCATCCCGTTCAAGAGCCTGCGTTATCCATCCGCCGCCACCCAGACCTGGGGCTTCAACGTCCTGCGGAGGGTACAGAGCCGGGGTTACGAGTACAGTTGGGCGCCGGCGCTCCGCGCGGCGAGCTCCTATCTGGGCCAGGTCGGCAGCTTGACCGGGCTCACCGGGCTCCGGCGCGGGATCGTCCTCGACGTGACGCCGGTGGTGACCGGTCGGGTGGCGGGCGCGCCGGTGCCGGGGGGATACGCCTACGACAAGCACGATCTCCTCCACCCCCGGTTCGGGGTGAATGTGCGCTGGGGCGTCACCACCGATCTCACCCTCAACGGCACCGTCCGCCCCGATTTCGCCGAGGTGGAATCGGACGCCGGGCAGCTGGTCACCGACCCGCGGCAGGCGCTCTTCTTTCCCGAGAAGCGGCCGTTCTTCCTGGAGAGCCTCGAGCAGTTCGCGGTGCCCGGGAATCTCATCTACACCCGGCGCATCCTGAGCCCGGTGGCCGCGGCAAAGCTCACCGGAAAGGTCGCCGGTCTCAACCTTGGCTATCTGGGCGCGGTGGACGACACGGCCGGCTCGTTCGATCTGCAGAGCCATCCGATCTACAATATCCTGCGGGCCCAGCGCGATTTCGGCCGCGCCTCGCGCGCCGGCCTGGTCTACACCGACAAGGAGGACGGCGCCGGGTCCAATCGTCTTCTCGGCGGAGACGCGCGGCTGGTGCTTGGCCCCCGCTACAGCCTGCAGCTCCAGGGAGCAATGAGCCGGACCGCGCGGCCCGGCACGCCGGTGCTCACGGCGCCGACCTGGCGCGCGACCCTCCTC
>JBGPVQ010000275.1:0-4561 GCA_041491785.1 Gemmatimonadota bacterium
GATCCCAAGACCGTGGGGCTCATCACTACCGACACGGTGGCGCTCAAGCCAATGCTCGCGGCCGCGCTCCGGGCCGGCATCCAGGTGGAGACCCACGCGATCGGCGACCGGGGCAATCGTCTGACGCTCGACTTCTACGAGCGGGCGATGAAGCAGGTGCCGGCCGACCAGCGCAAGGTGAAGGAGCCGCGCTGGAGAGACGAGCACTCCCAGATCGTCAATCCCGCGGACATCCCTCGCTTCAAGTCGCTCGGCGTTATTGCGTCGATGCAGCCGTCCCATGCCATCAGCGACCTCTACTTTGCACCGGCGCGACTTGGACTGGAGCGGTTAGTGGGCGCCTATGCCTGGCAGAGCTTCATGAAGCTGGGCGTTCCGGTCGCGGGTGGGAGCGATGCGCCGGTCGAGCGGGGCGAGCCGCTGATCGAGTTCTACGCGGCGGTGGCCCGGAAGGACCTGCAAGGGCGATCGGGCGACGGGTGGCACCCGGAGGAGAAGGCAACCCGGACCCAGGCGCTCAAGATGTTCACGGTCTGGGCCGCCTACTCGGCGTTCGAAGAGGACCAGCGCGGCACCATCGAGCCGGGCAAGCTGGCCGACCTCACCATCTTCGACAAGGACCTGATGACGGTCTCCGAGCTCGAAATTCTGACCGCCAAATGCCTGCTCACGGTGGTGAACGGGGAGATCGTGTTCGGGACGTTGCCCTGACGGTCAGCGCGGCACCATCCAGGTACGGGCGATTCGGTCGAGAATGCCGCGGTCGGGCTGCACCAGTGCATAGGCCGCGCCGGCGAGGAGGAGCCCAAGCGCGGCCACTTCACCGGCCACCATTCCGATACTCCGGATTCCCGTTCCCATGAACAGGAAGGGGATTGCCATCAGAACCACGAGGGGCGCGCTCCGTCCCACCAGGCGGGGACGACTCGCCGGCCGGCCGTCGGCGGTCACAAACTCGATCCCCAGCGCGTGGATGAAGAGACCACCCCGGAAGAGGAGTGCGCAGAGAACGCTCCCGAGGGCCACCATCCAAAACACGTTATAGAGCACGAATATCGCACTCTCCAGCAGCGGGAGTTGCCGAAGGCTTGCGACACCGGACGGAAGCGAGGCCCGCGACAGTTGTTCCTCGGCTTGTATGGCATCCTGTTCGGTCGCCTCGGGGTGCTCCGCGACGATGCGCTGCGCGGTCGCCCGGAAACTGAGCACGTTGAGCATCGCGGCCGTCGAGCTGACCCAGGTTGCCGGATCGAGAACCGTACGCCGGAATCGGCCGGCGATGGTGACCTCGAGCGCCCGTCGGGTGCGTTTCACTTCGGCGTCCGTCGTCCCGCCCGCGATTCCGTGGATCACCGCGTCGTACTGCTGGAGCCGGGTGCCCAGTGCGGCGAGATCGGGGTGCTCCCGCGCCATCCGCGCCCACACGCCCACCATCCCCACCATGAACGTCGCTATGAGCAGCGCCGGCGCGCCGGTCGCGGCGAGCAGCGTGAAGCGGCGTCGGCGGGTGATCGTTGCCGGCCGGGTGGCAACCTCCAGAAGCCGCGTCCGCGTCTCCTCGGGATGGGCGATGATGCCCGCCAGCGCCTCCCGGGCGTAGAGGGGGAGGGGCACCGGGGGGAACTCCCCGAGCTGGGCCGGGGCCGTCGCCTCGTTTCCGGTGAGGCCGAACCACGCGGTCTGCGCCACCATCTGGATCGGATTTCGCAACGGAAGCGGGTTCGCCGCGGTGTTCGAGGCGCCCGGTGCCGGGAAATCGAGCAGGATGGCGCGGCCGCTCGCCGTGATCCATACCCGGTCGAGGGCCAAGACCGGAGGGAGGGTGCCGTCCTGCTCCGCCACCGCCATCTCCTCCGCCAGATCGAACAGCCAGCCGCGGACCACGATCCAGGGCCTCGGCGCCATCTGCGATGAGCGCAGCGGGCCTCCATCGAGCGCCTCGTAGGCGTCGTAGTTCTCCTCCGCTGAACGCCGTCCATTGACCCAGCGAAGCCGGCCGGGGCGTCCCAGGTTCTGAATCACCGGAAGGGGAAGCGGCGTTTCCGGGCCGCTCTGCCGGATCCAGACTCGGCGATGCAGCCGTTCATCGAATCCGATTGCCCACTCGGGTCCGGACGCTTCCGGGATCGGCCCCAGTACCGCATAGGGCCCGATCCGAGGGGCACCAGCGGGGATCGGCTCGAACTCCAGCGCGTGCTGGGCCACGGCGCGCGGCCTGGCGCGGCGGACCGGCCGAACGACGCGGGTGCCGGTCAGAAGGTCGTGCAAGCCGGCGTAGCCATTCCGCCGACGGGCGGACACGAAGAGAGCCAGTGGCAAGAGCGGCAGCAGGCCGCTCAGAGCTTGGATGGAAGTGGGGCTCGACAAGGTGAGCGCGGTGACGAGGTAACCGGCCAAATGGAGGGTCCCGAAGATCATGGTCGCCCGCGCCGCCGCGCGCGGAACTCCCACGCGGGTACCCTCCCCGTGAACCACCCGAAGCCCGGTAAGCCACTTGCCGAGGCTCATTCCCCAGACGCCCTCGGAGAGGGCGAAGTAGAGCACGATGGACACGAAGGTCATCAGGAATCGCAGGGGATGGTTCAGCGGGACCGCGAAGTGCGACGCCGCCAGTTCAGCGGCCCAACCCATCGGGGAAACGAGCAGCCAGTCCACCACCATCGCGGCGGCCCGAAGGGATCGGGGTGCCGGCTCGAACGTCGTCGCCTGGAGCGGCTCGAGCGCGGCGCGCAGCGCATCGTAGGTCTGGAAGCGATCGGTTGGCTTCCGCGCCAGGCAGCGGAGCACCACCGCATCGAGCTCGGAGGGAATGTCCGGGCGGCGCGCGCGGGGCGGCGTCGCCGGTTTGTTGAGCGCGGCGGCAACCACCTGGACCGCGGTGACGCCTCCATGGGGCAGCTTGCCGGTCAGCAGGTAGTAGAGCGTGACGCCCACGGCGTAGATGTCGGCCCGGAGATCGAGCGGCTCCCCCAGCAGCTGTTCCGGGGAGGAGAACGACGGGGTGCCGAGAAAGAGCCCCGCGGCGGTGATGTTGGATTCGCCCCGGGCCTCGGTGGAAATCGAGAGCCCGAAATCACCGACCTTGACGGCCCCGTCCCGGCTCAGAAAGCAATTCGAGGGCTTGACGTCGCGATGCAGGATGCCGATCGACGCCGCGGCCTCGAGCCCCGCGGTGATCTCCAGGGCCGCCTCGACCGCGTCGGAAATCGGGAGCGGGCCGCCATCCTGCACCCGCTGTTCCAGCGTCCCGCCCGCCACCAGCTCCATCACGATCACCGGATCACCGGCAATCTCTTCCGTGCCGTAGATATAGACGGTGTTGGGGTGGTTGATCGAAGCCGCCAGCCGTCCTTCCCGGAGGAAGCGCTTCCGGTTGTCGGCGGTGTCGAGGTTGTGATCGAGCACCTTGAGCGCGACCCGCCGGCCGTCCTGGCGATCCACCGCCTCGTACACCGCGCCCATTCCGCCGCGGCCGATCAGGCGGACGATCTGATAGGCGCCGAACTCCGAGCCCGCTACGGCTTCCACACCGGTAGCCGTCCGGGCGTCCACGGCGCCCCCGCCGCTTCGGCATCGTCCTCTAGCTTTCGCAAATCGTCCATCATCCCCTTGAGCCTGGGCAGCAACTCGCCCAGTTGCTGCGAGGCGATGTCATAGTTGCGATGGTGGGTCGCGGTGGGGGCCTGGGTATTGGACCAGGTTCCGCCCACCACCCGCTGGACCCGGTTGAGCAAGGTGGGCGGGACCGGCTCCTGCGCATTGCCGATGACATCGTCGCCGGAGAGCTCGGTCCTGAGGTCCCTGAACCGGCCCGCCAGCGCGCGGCCCCGCTCGGCGACCGCCGCCGGAGCCCCCGGCGTGGCCTCGATGGCGCGCCGCAACATGCCCAGACGACTCTCCGCCTCGCCAAAGGCGGCGTAGGTTCCCAGCGCGGCCCGCTGCAGCCGGGCGGTCTGCTGATGGAATGCGTCCGCCGCCGCCCGATCCGCCGCCGACAGCGCGCCCTGACCGAGCGGCACGGCGTGGAAGGTCTGCTCGCCCATGATGTTTTCGCGGCCGTTCTGCCGGATTGAGAGCCGAACCTTGTAGCTGCCCGGCGGTACCATGGGGCCCGCCGCCCGGAATCCTCCGGCGCCCTCCTCGTCGCCGGCGTCGGGGTTGGCCGGAGGCGGGGCGACGGTGGTGACCGGCGTCGCGGGGGGGTAACGCAGGTCCCAGGCGATGCGCTGGAATCCCGCCGCGGTGGCGCCGTTCAAGCGGCGAATGACGTTGCCCTGCTCGTCCGTTACCGTGAGGATCACCGCCGGCGCTTCCTCACGATCCTCGACCCGGAGGCTATCCCACGAGAGATAGGGGACATCTTGGCCCTTGGCCGCCGCCGCCTTTTCCGCCGCCAGCCGCCGGGCTCGCAGGGTCCGGAGCTCCCCCCGTGAGAACCAGGTGAACACGGCGCCGAAGGCCGGATTGCGGGCGGTGTAGAGATTGTCGCCCTGGGCGCCGCGGGGGCCGCCGCCCAGGGGTGAGGCCTCGACGAACATCTCGGCGTCGGCCACGGGGAGCA
>JBGPVQ010000276.1:0-4501 GCA_041491785.1 Gemmatimonadota bacterium
CGCTCGGCGGCCATCTCGCCGGTAGTGAGGCCCCTTCGCTCGATTCGTCGCAGGGCGAGCCGGCGACGGATATCGAGCAGCACCAGGGAGCTGACCGTGGCCACGGAGCAACCGATCGTCGCGTCGCGCGAACTGTTCACCGCACTGATCCAGAACAGGATGACGCCGGTAACGAGGACATGGATCCCCAGATCGACGCCATCGAGCCCGAACGCCGACTTGATGCTCACGCCGGCCCCCGCGAGATGCGATCCGCGTCGCGTGACCCCTGGCTCAACAGTCGCTCGGCGAAATCGAGCCGTTCCTCCAGCTCGGCTACGCGGGCGCGATCCTGCTCCAATTCGGCCAGCCGGTGCTCCAAGTCCGCCACCTGCTGAGTCAACTCGCCCCCCTGCCCCGCCGTGCCATCGATCCGCCGGGCGAGGGCCTTACCCAGCGGACCCCGAAAGATCAGCACCGCGCCGACGGTCAGGAATAGAACCACCGAAATGAAGAGGGGAGCGACGTCGTTGGGATTCATCAGGCCGGTCCGCCCCGTTGCAGGAGATCCTGATCCTTCCGCTGCGCCAGCAGCCGCTCGGCGAACTCGAGCCGCTCCTCCAGCTCGAGCACCCGGTTCCGCAGCGGTTCCACCTCGGCGACGTGCTCCCGAAGCTGGTCCACCTCGGCACGGAGCTCCGGGTCCGCCGACTTTCCTTCGAGCCGGCGCGCCCAGGCCCGCATGATGGGGCCGAACACCCGGATCAGGACGATCCCTCCGACCAGGATGCCCAGGATCGCCAGGATGAACTCGTTGCGCTGTTCGTTGAGCGCGAAAACATCAGGCATCGGCGGCAGGGGCGTCGGCGTCGAGGGCGGAAGAGCGACCTGGAGCACGGCCATCACGGAGCCTCCTTCCCGCCGGGCAGCGCGGCAGCGTCCTTCTTCTGGGCCAAGAGCCGCTCGGTGAATTCCATTCGTTCCTGCAACTCGGAGACGTCGTTCCGGAGATGCTCGAGCTCATTCAATACCTCGGGATCGGTGCCACCGCCACCGAGCGGCTGGGTGCCGTGCCGGATCCGGTCCGCTACCGCCTTCCCGACCGGACTCACGGCCAGCAGGAAGAGAGTACCCCCGCCAAAAATGAAGACGATCGCGAGAATGCCTTCGGGGTCCATGGTCCCTCAGTGCTGGTTATCGAGGATGGAGCCCCGGGAAAGCCGCTCGGGCTCAGCCTTCTCCGCCAACATTCGCTCGGCGAACTCCGCCCGTTCCTCCAGCTCGGCCACCCGCGCTTCCAGCCCGTGAATGGCATCGAGCTCCTGCGACGGGAAGCTCGGCCCCTCCAGCTTTGCCTCGAACCGCCGCTTCAAGACCGACACCACCGTGACGCCGGCGTAGGCGCCGATCCCCCCACCCATCAGCGCGATGATGAAGATGGCCGCCTTCAACACGTCATCCATGCGCCTTGGTCTCTTCCTTCCCCTGGGCGAGCAGCCGTTCGGTGAAATCGACCCGCTCCTCGTTCTCGGCCAGGCGATGGGACAGATCGGCCACCTGCTCCCGGAGTTCGAGCAACTCCGCCTGGAGCTCCGGATCGGCGCCGCCGCGGCCGTGGATCCGCCGGGCGATGGCCTGGCCGACCTGACTCTGGGCCACCCGCACGATGGTAAACCCGATGACCAGCATACTGATGATGCCGGTCAGCATCCCCACGAGCGGGATGATTTCCTCCGGGGTGACGACCATCCGCAGCATCTCAGCCCTCCTTGCGACCGCCGGCCAGCAACCGCTCCGCGAAGTCGATCCGCTCCTGGGCCTCGCTCAGCTCGCCTCGCAGCGCTTCAACTTCGGCGCGGAGCTCTCTCAGGATGACTCCTCGTGAAGATCGCGAACCCCCCGATCAGCATGCCGAGGATCGGGATCAGGAGGGCCAAAGCACCAGGATTCATCATCATCTCGTTGGAGTAGCGGGCTAACCCCCTCGCCCGCCTCCCTGTACGGTACCATGTTCCAAGATGTTTCACAACGGAACAGGACCGGTTCAGGCGAGTTCGACTGCCCGGATATGAGTCAACCGGACGGCGATCTCGGTATCGTCGGCGCCAACCGGACGGAGGTAGACCTCAAGAGCGGTGGGATGGGTGTCGACGCTGGTGGGGATCCCCACCACCTCGGTGTCGTCAGTTGTGATGATGCGCACCGCCTGGTCGTGCCCGCCGGCGTAGCCGAGCAGTTCCACGATCGCTTCGTAGGTCATAAGCGCCTCGCGGTGGGTTGGGGCCGGAATGTACTTCCCGCCGGAGGCTGCGCGAGGGGCCGGTGGCGGGCGGGCCGGTTTGGTCGGGCGGTTATGATTCCTCTTGAGGCGAACCATGGCAGAGTCGAACCGGACAACGACGCATCGCCGATGGTGAAGTCCACGATGCGGCTGGCCCAACTCTTCCGGACCTACCGCTGGCCGATCGTTCTGGCGCTCTCCCTGGTCCTGATCGAGAATGTGGCGTGGATCATCGAGCCGAGCCTCTTCGGCCCGGTGCTGGATGCGCTGATTTCGGTGGCCCGGAAGGAGGAGCCGCGCACCGCGGCGGTGCTGCCCCTAGTGCTGTGGGTCGGTGCCTTCGCGCTCAACTCCGGGGTTGGCACCCTCCGCCGCTCAGTCGATCCCCGAATCTACCTGCGGGTCTACGCTGACATCGCGGCCGCGGTGGTCCGGACCGGCCGGGAGCAGGGCATCCCGGCAACCGTCATGGCAGCGCGGGCGGAGATCTCGCGGGAGTTCATCAATTTCCTCGAGTACCGGGTGCCGGAAACCCTGGAACAGGCCATCGCCATCGGGGGAGCCCTGATCGGGCTTTCGTTCTTCGACTATCGGATCGCGCTCGCCTGCGCCGTCGTGATCCTGCCGCTCCTCCTGATCCGCCGGATTTACGGCAAGCGGGTGCTCGGGCTTCAGCGCGAAGTGCACGACCGCCTGGAGTCGGCGTTCGACCGCTTCACGGACATGGACGCCGATCAGGTGCGGGAGTATTACATGGGGGTTGCCGGCCCGCAGCAGCGGATCGCGAACTGGGGCGCGGCGTCGTTCGGACTGATGCGGGTAGTGCTCCTCGGCGTGTTCCTGGTGGTGCTCTTCGTCGCGATCGACCTCGATGACTTCAGCACCGGGCAGCTCTACTCGATCGTGGCGTACCTGTGGACGTTCGTCACATCGTCGGAATACCTCCCGGAGTTGCTGGAGAGCTGGACCGCCGTGCAGGACCTCTCCCGCCGGCTCCGGTCGGAGGCGTAGTCGCGGGATTCACGCCCGTGGGCTCAGCACCCGGGTAAGGAACTTTCCGGTATGGCTCGCCGGGTTCTTCGCCACCGCCTCCGGGGTTCCTTCAGCCACCACCAATCCCCCTTTGCCACCCCCCTCGGGGCCGAGGTCGATGACCCAGTCGGCGGTCTTGATTACATCCAGATTGTGCTCGATGACCAGCACGCTGTTGCCCTTGTCCACCAAGCGGTGGAGCACCTCGAGCAGGAGGCGCACGTCCTCGAAATGAAGCCCGGTGGTCGGCTCATCGAGGATGTAGAGGGTTCGCCCGGTGTCGCGCTTGGCAAGTTCGGTGGCCAGCTTGACCCGTTGCGCCTCGCCGCCGGAGAGGGTGGTGGCCGACTGGCCGAGGTGTAGGTATCCGAGCCCCACGTCGTTCAGCAACTCGAGCTTCTCCTTGATGCGGCCCTGCGCGCCGAAGAATTCCAGTGCGTCCGCGACGGTCAGATCGAGCACGTCGGCGATGCTCCGCCCCTTGTAGCGGACTTCCATGGTCTCCCGGTTGTACCGCCGCCCCTTGCAGACCTCGCAGGGCACATAGACGTCGGGAAGAAAATGCATCTCGATCTTGACCAGTCCGTCGCCCTCGCATGCTTCGCAGCGGCCGCCCTTCACATTGAAGGAAAAGCGTCCGGGGCCGTACCCCCGCATCTTGGCATCGGGCAACTGGGCGAACAGCTCGCGAATCGGGGTGAACAACCCGGTGTAGGTGGCGGGGTTGGAGCGGGGGGTTCTCCCGATCGGGCTCTGATCGATGTCGATGACCTTGTCGATGTGCTCGAGACCGTCGATCCGGTCGTGGGCGCCGGGGACCACCCGCGCGCGATAGAAATGGCGGGCCAGCGCGGCGTAGAGGAGGTCGGTGATGAGGGTGGACTTTCCCGATCCCGATACGCCGGTCACCGCCACGAAGAGGCCGAGGGGGACCTCCACCGTCAGGTTGCGGAGGTTGTGTGCCCGCGCGCCCACCAGGCGGAGGGCCCGTTTGGGGTCGCGGGCGCGCCGGCCCGCGGGGAGCGGAATCCTCAGCTCGCCCCGCAGATACCGTGCGGTGAGCGAGTCGGGATGGGCGAGAATGTCGTCCACGGTTCCCTCCGCCACGACGTGTCCGCCCTGGTTCCCGGCGCGGGGCCCCAGATCGATCACGTGATCGGCGGCGCGAATCGTCTCCTCGTCGTGCTCGACCACGATGACGGTGTTGCC
>JBGPVQ010000277.1:0-4490 GCA_041491785.1 Gemmatimonadota bacterium
ACTCGTCGGCAGTCCGAAAACAGTGGGTGGCCGGGTCCACCGCCCGCCCCCACGGAATGTTGCGCGCTCCGGGAATGTGACCGCCCCGGACGGCTCCCTCATTGGGGTACTCGGCCAGGTGCAGGCGCTCGCCCCGGAACTCCTCCGGGCTCCGGACATCCACCAGGGGTCGCCCCGCCCTCACATGGGCCAGCACATCCTCGCGGAACACCCGCAGCGACGCTTCGCGGCGTTCGCCCGCCGACAGGTGTCCCTGGGTGACCGCCGGCCGGTCGGTAGAGAGGGGGCGGCCCTCGTCGATCCAGCGCTGCCGCCCGCCGTCCATGATGGCCAGGCGCTCGATCCCGAAGAGGCGCAGGACCCAGAAGGCGTACGTCGCCCACCAGTTGTTGCGGTCCCCGTAGAGTACCACAGTGGCGCCCGGGTTGACTCCCCGGTTCCGCAGGAGCCGTTCCATCGCCTCGCGACCGATGTAATCGCGCAGGATCGGATCGTTGAGGTCCTCGACCCAATCGAGCTTGAGGGCGCCCGGCAGATGACCGCTCTGGTAGAGCAGGACGTCTTCATCCGACTCGAGAAGCCGCACCGCGGAATCCTCGAGGTGCGCCGCCACCCACTCGGTGGATACCAGCACCTCGGGGCGGGCGTATCCCCGTTCGGCGATCGGCAGCGTCATCCGGGTCCGGCGCCGCCGAGGAGATCCTCGAGCACTTTGTCCACCACTTCGCTGACGTCGCCCTTCACGATGGTGCGGAGCACGTCCATCGTCTCGAGCGCCAGATCGCCGGGATGCCGGCGATCGCGCTCGAACCGGATGATCTGCCCGAGGAACACCGCCGCCTGCCGGTCGCTCTCCGCGGGGAGATCGGCGGCGTCCTCGGCAGTTTCCGCGACCTGGTCACCATCGGTTCCACCGACGTCGCCATCGGTGGCCGGCGCGGCTCCGCTCACCGCCCGGTCGTACGCGGCGCCCGGCACGCTCTCCGCCCACGGCGAGGCGGACTCCTCGTCGTCGTCGCCCGCCGTGAAGTCGGCGGGAAGATCGACCAGCGCGAAGAGCTGGCACTGGAGTCCGGGCGGCTCCTCTCTCGCGGCCAGGGCGAGCCGGACCGGCTGGGCAAAGAGCCCGCGCTCGAGCAGAAATGCGGCCGCGTCGGGCGGCACCACCGAGCGGGCCAGCAGCTTCGGTCCGAGGAACGCGCCGATACACGCCATCCCGTCGGGGGCACGCTCATCCTCGATCGGCGCCAGGCGCAAGGGCAGCGGACGGTCGGTCGCCGCCAGCGCGACCGGGCGTTCGGGAGATCCGGCTTCCATGCCGTGAATCTACACGGCGCCCCCTTGTTCCGCCCGCAGGACGACCGCGATACTACGCGGTACATGGTCTCCCCCCTCCGGCCCTCGGCGCTTCCCGCGGCTCCAGTTTCGGTCGCGGCCCGTTTCCTCGCCGTCTGGCTGGCCATGGGCGCGGTCGCAGTGGTGCTAGTCGCCGCGCCGTCGTCGCTGTTCGATCTCGATCGCTTCGCCGCGCCCAAGGAACTGGCGCTGCACCTCACCGCGCTCGGGGCGATCGTCCTTCTCGCCTTCGGGGCCGAAGCCCGCGCCTCCCTGATCGCCGCCGAACTCCCCCTGGTGGGCTTCACGGCATGGAGCGCACTCTCCGCGGCCGTCGCGAACAACCGCTGGCTCAGCCTGCGGGCGCTCGCGCTGACGATCTCGGGCGTGGTGATCTTCCGCGCCAGCCGCCGAGTGGCCCGGGAGGGGGCCGGCGGCCTCCTGCTGGTCGGGCTGGCGCTGGCCCTGGTACTGGGCGCGCTCACCGGACTCGCGCAGACCTACGGCGTGGATCCATCGATTCTCGCCGACAGCCGCGCTCCCGGCGGCACCCTGGGGAATCGGAACTTCCTCGCGCACCTCTTGACCCTTGGCCTCCCCCTGCTCCTGCTCCTGGTGCTCGAGGCGCGGGGCCCGCGTCGGGCTCTGCTCGCGGCGATGGGGATGGCGCTCATGGTGGCCGTCATCTTCCTCACCCGTTCCCGGGCGGCCTGGCTGGGAGCCGCGGCGAGCGCGGCGGTGATCCTCATCGGCTGGCTGATCGCGCGGCGGGGAGGACGCCAGGTACTCGTCGGGCGACGGCTCGGTGGGGCGCTCCTGGTCGTCATCGTCGGCCTCGCCGCAGCCCTCCTGCTGCCCAATCGTCTCTCGTGGCGGTCGGACTCGCCGTACAGCGACACCGTCCGCGACCTCACAAACTATCGGGCGGGATCGGGCCACGGGCGGCTGGTCCAATACCGGAACAGCCTCCGGCTGGTGCGCCGGCATCCCCTGTTCGGAACCGGGCCGGGCAATTGGCCGGTCGAGTATCCGCTGGTGACGACGCCGGGTGACCCTTCCTTCGCCGGTGGGGACCCGATGCCGACCAATCCGTGGCCCAGCAGCGACTGGGTGGCCATGCTCGTGGAGCGGGGGGTCGTTGCGGCGTTGCTGCTGCTCGCCGCGCTCGGCGCTATGGGGCTCACCGCCCTGCGCCGGCTCCGGAGCGAGGACCCGGCGGAGGCCCGGCGCGCCCTCGCGCTCCTCGGACTGCTCGCGGCCACGCTGGTCACCGGCGCGTTCGACGCCGTGCTCCTGCTCGCACCCCCCACTCTGGTGGTGTGGGCGGCCGTCGGGCTGCTCCTGCCGGCCACCGGACGGGTGGGATTGCTTCCCTTCCCGGTGCGCCGGCGGCTGCTCCCGACGCTCGGTCTCCTCGCCGGGGCCGCGAGTCTCCGCAGCGCGGGGCAAGTGGCGGCCATCGAGCTAGCCGGGCCCGGATGGCCGGTCGAGCGATTGGAGCGCGCGGTGCGGTTCGACCCCGGCAGCTACCGGCTGCACCTGATGATCGCGCAGCGCACCGGGTGCGCCCGGGCCCGGCCACACGCGGAGGCGGCGGCGCGACTCTTCCCGCTGCTCCGCGCCCCGCAGCGCCGGCTCGAGGCCTGCCGAAACGGCGAGGGGCGCTGAGCCAGCGGCTCAACGCCCCTCCCGCCTGCCGACCCGAATCCGGCCGGCTAATTCAGTTGTCCCGGCCGTCCCGGTCCGCATCCTCGAAGGCGTGGAACGAGCTCCGAATGTTCTGCTCGACCCGCTGGCGGCTCTGCTGGGTGAGCGTGAGCGGACTCAGCAGCGCGGCACCGCCCTGGGCGACGAACCAGCCCCGCACATCGAGCTGGAGGGTGAGCATCGTGGTAGCCGCCGCCTTCACCTCGATCGGAGTGGTGAATTCCGTCTCCACCTCGCTGGTGAGGTCGGTGGTGAAGGTGAACGGGGCGCCATTGAACGTGCCGGTCACCTGGATGCTCACGCCCGCGAAATCGGGATTCGCGGCCAGGAGCGCGGCGTCTGCGCTGCTGCCGGTCAGTTTATGAATCTGGAGCTCCAGCTCGCGGTAGGTGCCCACGGGGAGGTCTACCGAGAACGACGATTGTGCTCCATCGCTGAGCGGCGGATCAAGGAGGAGCGGCCCGAGGCGCAGGTTTGGACACTCTGGCGCATCGCCGGAATCCTCGTCGGATTGCCCGGACTCGCCGTCGGACAGCACCGGCGTGGGACAGGTCCCGTTCACCCGCTTGAGCTTGAGTTTCCGCGCAACCAACTGCACGCGAGAAATGACGACCACATCGGTCCCGCGGGTCACCGTCACCGCGGCGACCGAGGAGGCCCCCGCCGCGCCGTCGGCCGGCGTGGTGGCGAGCTGGAAGACTAGGCGGCCGGTGCCATCGGGGCCGGTGGCCCCGTTACCGGAGCAGCCCGCCCCGGCCAGTGCGAGGAGAATTGCAGCGCTTGCCCTGGTGCGTGGGCGCATGAGGACCTCCCGAAGTTGCAGTGTTGGCCTGTGAGCACGAGGGAGACGAGCGGGCCCCGCGCGCGCGACACAGCCTCGCTACGCAATCCCGCAGCCACGCATTCCAGGAGACCGGTTTCCGATCATTTACTTGATGTATCAATTAAAGTGCAGTAAACTGTCTCCGTGACCGACCGCGCTCCCGCCCGCCTGCCGGCTGAAATCCGCCAGCGCCGCCGCTTCGCCACCAAGGCGGAGGAGGCGGTCGTCGGGCTGCTCCGCACCGCGGACGGGGTCCGGCGGGCGTCGGAGGGCTGCCTCGGCGCGCAGGGAATCTCGGGCCAGCAGTACAACGTCCTCCGGATTCTGCGCGGCGCCGGCAGTGAGGGGCTCCCGACCCTGGAGATTGCCGAACGGCTGATCGAGCGCACGCCGGGCATCACCCGGTTGGTGGACACCCTGGAGCGCAAGAAGCTGGTCGCCCGGGAGCGCGGCATCAAGGATCGGCGGGTGGTCCGGTGCCGGATCACCCGCGCCGGGCTCACCCGGCTGGGGGCACTGGACGCGCCGGTGGTGCGGGCCGCCGGGCAGGCGATGCGGGGGCTCCGGCCGGTCGAACTCCTCCGGCTGATCGCGCTGATGGACCGGGTGCGGCAGACCCTGGACT
>JBGPVQ010000278.1:0-4476 GCA_041491785.1 Gemmatimonadota bacterium
GACTTGCCGCAGCCGGATGGGCCGATGATCGCGGTCACCGCCTGGCGAGGGATGGTGAAGCTCACCCCGCGCAGCACGCTTCGCGTCCCATAGGAGAACGAGAAGCCCCTCACGTCGATCATCCGAAGCGCCCGGTGATGTACGCCTCGGTACGCTGCTCCCTGGGCGCGGTGAAGATCTGCCGGGTCGGTCCGGTCTCGACCATCTCGCCCAGGTAGAAGAACGAGGTGGTGTCGGACACTCGCGCCGCCTGCTGCATGTTGTGGGTCACGATCACGATCGTGAAGCGGGTCTTGAGCTGGAAGAGCAGCTCCTCGATGCGCTGGGTGCCCTGGGGGTCGAGCGAGGCGGTCGGCTCGTCGAGGAGGATGACCTCCGGCGCCGGGGCGATGGTTCGTGCGATGCAGAGCCGCTGCTGCTGCCCCCCCGACAGCGCCATCGCGCTGGCGTGAAGCCGGTCCTTCACCTCGTTCCAGAGCGCCGCGGCATTGAGCGCCTGCTCCACCGCCTGGTTGAGCGCGTTCCGGGACACCCTGCCGTCGAGCCGGAGCCCGGCCGCCACGTTGTCGTAGATCGACATGGTGGGGAAGGGGGTCGGCTTCTGGAACACCATCCCCACCCGGCGCCGCAATCGCCGAAGGTCCACCCGGGCGTCATACACGTCCTCTCCGTCCAGCCGGACCAGGCCGGTCACCCGCGCCTCCGGCGTCTCCTCGTGCAGCCGGTTGAGGCTGCGGAGAAAGGTGGACTTCCCGCACCCCGAGGGGCCGATCAGGGCATGCACCTGGTTCGGGGCAAAGCCGAGCGATACCCCGCGGATCGCCGCCGTGGCTCCGTAGTACGCGGTAAGCCCCCCAGTCTCCAACCGGGGCCGCAGCGCCTCAGCGAGGAGCATCGAAGCGCCGGCGGGTGGCGAGTCGGGCGGTGAGGCTGAGAACCAGAACGACGAGGATGAGGACGAGCGCCGTGGCCCAGGCCAGGCGGTGCCAGTCGTCGTAGGGGCCGGTCGCATAGTTGAAGACCACCAGTGGGAGGGCCGCCATCGGCTGGCGGAGGTTGACGCTGAGGTATTGGCTCCCCAGCGCCGTCAGGAGGAGCGGCGCGGTTTCCCCGGCGATGCGCGCCACCGCCAGCAGCGCGCCGGTCACAATGCCGGGAAGACAAGTGCGCACCACGACCCGCAGGCTGGTGCGCCACCTCGAGTACCCCAGCGCCAGCGCCGCCTCGCGGAGCGAATGCGGCACCAGCTTGATCATCTCCTCGGTGGTCCGCATCACCATGGGGATCATTAGCACCGCCAGCGCGGCACTTCCCGCCAGACCGGAAAAGTGTTTCTGGCGGGCGACGATCCAGGTCCACGCGAAGACCCCGACCACGATCGACGGCGTGCCGTTGAGCACGTCGGCAATGAACCGGGTGGCCTTGGCCAGCCGGGTTGCCGGCCACTCCGCGGCGTAGATGCCCGCCCCGATTCCCACCGGGAGTCCCAGGAGACAGGCGGCCCCGACCATGAGGAGGGTCCCCACGATCGCATGGGCCACTCCGCCACCGCTTTCCCCCGCGGGAACCGGCATCCGCGTGAAGAAGGCGAGATTGATGCTCCCCGCCCCCTTGACCACCAGGGTGCCGAGGATGAAAAAGAGCGGCAGCACGGCGGCCACCACCGCCAGGGTGATCAAGGCCACCATCACCCGGCTCTTCCAGCGGCGAACCGTCCGCCTCACAGTCCGGCCCCTCCGCTCGGGCGCCCCTTGGACACCCGCCAGATGAGCAACCGCGCCAACGCATTCACCAGAACCGTTACGCTGAAGAGCACCAGTGCGACGTAGGCCAGCGCCGAGAAATGCATGTCGGTTGCCGCCTCGGTGAACTCGTTCGCGATTGCGGCCGCCATCGTGTATCCCGGCGCGAACAGCGACGCGGCGATCTCATGCCGATTCCCGATCAGCATGGTCACCGCCATGGTTTCCCCGAGCGCCCGGCCCAAGCCGAGGATCACCGCGCCCACGATGCCCGAACGGGCGTACGGCACCACCACCGTCCACGCCGCCTCCCACCGGGTGGCACCGAGGGCCAGCGCTGCTTCGCGCTGGCTTCCCGGCACCGTCGCCAGGACCTCGCGGCTCACCGACATGATGTACGGCATCACCATGATCGCGAGGATGATTCCCGCCGACAGCATCGAGGGCCCGTAGATCGGGCCCTGAAAGAAGGGGAGAAAGCCCAGGGCGCCGCGGAGGAAGGGAAAGACCGATTTCCGGAGGATCGGGATCAGAAAATAGATCCCCCAGAGCCCGTACACCACGCTGGGGATCGCCGCCAGGAGCTCGACCACGAAGGCGATCGGCCGCCGGATCACCGGCGGGGCGAATTCGGTCAGGAAAATTGCGACGCCGAGCGACAGCGGCACCGCGATCAGCAGCGCCAGGAAGGAGGAGATGAGGGTGCCGAAAATCAGCGGGAGCGCCCCGAACTGATCCGCCACCGGATCCCAGGTTGACGTGGCCAGGAAATGCAGCCCGAACTTGCCGATCGCCAGCCGGGCACCGCTGGCCAGCTCCGCCACCAGGAAGCCGAGGAGAACCGGGATCAGCAATGCCGCGAGGGCCAGTACCCACCGGAAAGCACGATCGCCCGCCGCCCCGCCATGCAGGCGGGGGGCGGGCGTCGGGTCGGTCGGGTGCTCGGCCGCGGCGGGGGCTGTGGTCATGGCCGCGGGATCTTACAGTTACACCATCGACGTTTCGTCACAGCATCGTAACGGAACGGTAACGCCGTCAGACGATCGGCTTCCCTCCGGCCTTGAGCGTCTTGATTCGTTCCTTGACCAGCGCCACCACCGCCTGGGGTAGCGGGGCGTACTGCAGGGCGGCCGCCATCTGCTGGGCCTCCTCGGTGACCATCCAATCGAGGAAGGTCTTGAGGGCCTTGGCCTTGGCCGCATCCTTCATGTCCGGCTGGACCAGGAGCCAGGTGAACGAGGAAATCGGATAGGAGGCATCGCCCGGAGCATTGGTAATTGAAACCCGGAAGTCGGTATTCTTCTCGAACTTGGCGCTGGCTGCCGCGGCCGTCACCGACGCCAGCGATGCCTCGATGAACTTGCCGCCCGCGTTCCTGACCTGCGCATAGGGGAGCTTGTTGGACACCGCGTAGATCAGCTCCACGTAGCCGATGGCGCCGTCGGATTGCTTGACTTGCTGGGTAACGCCTTCATTCCCCTTACCGCCCAGGCCTGCCGGCCAATTAACGGCAGTGGCGGATCCGACCTTCTCCTTCCACTTCGGGCTGACCTTGCTCAGGTAATCGGTGAAGATGTAGCTCGTCCCGGACCCGTCGGAGCGATGCACCACGATCACGTCCTGGTCGGGAAGCTTGACCCCCGGGTTGCTGGCCGCGATCCGCCTGTCGTTCCACTTGGTGATCCTGCCGAAGAAGATGTCGGCAATCGTGGGGCCATCCAACTTCAATTGCGCCGCGCCGGCCACCGGCAGGTTGTAGGTCAGCACCACCGCCCCCATGACCGTGGGGATGTGCAGCACCTTTCCCTGGACCGCACCCATCTGGTCCGCCGACATCGGGCCGTCGGTGGCCCCGAAGTCCACCGTCCCCTCGGTGTACTGCTTGATGCCGCCGCCGGAGCCGATCGACTGGTAGTTGATCTGCACGCCGGTCTTCTTGCTGTACGAGTCAAACCACTTGGAGTAGATCGGATTCGGGAACGTGGCGCCGGCCCCGGTCAGCGATTGGGCAGGCGCGGCCGTTGCTACCCCGAGCATCAGGGCGGCGAGCGGCAGGCCGGTGAGCGTAGTCCTGCGCGACATGCTGGCTCCTTAGAAAGTGAACTGCACCTGGAAGAGTGCCTGCGAGCGGACCGCCTCAAGGGCGGGCGTCGTAATGCCGCCCTGGTAGCTCAGGTGATCGAGGTCGCCCAGGACCCGGAGATTGCCGGATACCTGATAGGCCACGCCCGCGATGAGGCGGGTCAGGCGGTCGTTGGTGGCAGTAGAGAGAGTGTTCGGGTCGGTCGAATCGAGTCGCCCGATGATCTGGACTTTCGACTTGGGGATTCTGACGACGCCGTAGGCGCTGAGGACTCGGCCCTGCTTGCCCGCCGTGACGGGGGCAGTCAGGCTGCTGTCCTTGGTCCCGGCGTACTCCGCCGCCAGCGTCACCACCTTGGAGCGATAGGAGAGCATGCCGATGAATCGCGACCGGGTCCCCCCGCCGGTGGGCTTCCCGATCTGCCCGTATCCGGTGAGCCGGAGCCCGCCGGTGCGGCCGCCCTCGTCGGTGCCCAGCAGTCGCACCGAGACCCGCGCCATCAGGTCCTTGCGCTGATCGCCCGGCGCCTTGTTGTAGTTCTCGCCGTTATAGAGGCCGACTGCCATGTTCACTTTGTCGAAGCCCCAGTTCCCGTCCATCCCCGCCCCGAAATCCGACGACGACATATACCCGGCGCGCTCGACCGCCGCC
>JBGPVQ010000279.1:0-4448 GCA_041491785.1 Gemmatimonadota bacterium
ACCGGGCCTGGCTCGACGTCGATCTCGGAGCGCTGGTCCGGAACGCCCGCCGCTTTGCGGAGCTGATCAGGGCTCCCCTCCTTCCAATGGTGAAGGCCAACGCCTACGGTCTCGGTGCCGTAGCGGTGGCGCGCGCGCTGGAAGCGGTCGAGCCGTGGGGGTTCGGGGTGGCCACCCCGGAAGAGGGCTTGGTACTCCGCAAGGCGGGAATCCAGCGCCCGGTGGTGGTGTTCTCGCCCTTGAGGCCCGTCGATGTGCCCACATACGGCCCGCTCGGGCTCCGTCCCGTGATCGGGGACCTCGAAGCGCTGGATGCGTGGCTCAGGTTCGGAGGCGGTCCCTTTCACGTCGAAATCGATACCGGTATGTCCCGCGCGGGATTCCGGTGGCACGACACCGCCGCGATTGACCGGCTGCGCCAGTCACTCCTCGGCGCCAGCGGCTGGGAGGGAATCTTCACCCACTTCCACTCTGCCGACACCGACCCGGCCGCAACCCGGGCCCAGGCGGAGCGCTTCGAGCAGGTCCTCGGCGCCTTGGGGAGCCGTCCTCCGCTGGTCCACCTGGCCAGCAGCGCCTCGGCGCAATTCGAGAGCGAATACCGCGGCGATCTGGCGCGCCCGGGCATCTTCCTCTACGGCGGCAACGCGGGGACCCTCGAGCCGGAGCCGGTGGCGAGACTCTGTGCGCGGGTCATCGCGCTACGGCGTCTCCGCCGGGGCGACACCGTGAGCTACGGTGCCGAGGCGCGGGTCGAGGCGGACACCACCATCGCCACGCTTTCGATCGGCTACGGTGACGGTGTGCCCCGGGCGCTGGGGAGCCGGGGGCGGATCGAGCTCAACGGCGCCATCGTTCCGATCGTCGGCCGTGTCACGATGGACATGATCATGGTGGATGTCCGAGACATCCCGGTTGCCCTGGGGGATGTCGCCACGCTGTTCGGCGGTCGGGTGACGCTCGACCGCCAGGCCGCGCTGGCGGGAACCGTTTCGTACGAGTTGCTCACTCTGCTCACGCCGAGGATTGCTCGGCGCTACCACTCCGGCGCATGAATCCGCACTTCGCACCGCTGGTTCTCGGGTTGGCCCAACAGGCCGAAGCCGCTCTGCAGGGAAACCTCCCGCCGGGAGCGGACCGGTTGATGCCCAACGCGAATCCGAGGGACGTCGCCCAGACCCTGATCGACACCCTCGTGATGCTGGAACAGAAGACCAAGGGCCAACTGGATCCCGATGAGCAGCAGTTGCTCACCCAGGTCCTCACCGCGCTCCGGTTTCAATTCCTGAAGGGCGGAGGCCACTGAGGTGGCGCGCCGCGCGGCGATCATCGTGCTCGACGGCCTGGGCATCGGCCCCGCCCACGATACCGACGCCTACGGCGACACCGGCAGCCATACCCTGGGCAACGTGCTGCGGGCGGCAGGCGGCGTGACGCTTCCCCATCTCGAGTGGCTGGGACTGGGGTGCTGCGCTCCCCTCGAGGGGTTGCCACCCGCGGCGGTTCCGGCGGCGGCCTACGGCACCGCCCAGCCGGCGAGCCCCGGCAAAGACAGCACCACCGGGCACTGGGAGCTCTGCGGGGTCATTCTCGAGCGTCCCTTTCCGACCTACCCGCGAGGGTTCCCCGCCGAGGTGATCGCGGAGTTTTCCCGCCGGACCGGCCGGGGCGTCCTGGGAAACAAGGCGGCGTCGGGCACCGCCATCATCGACGAGTTCGGGGCCGAGCAGCAGGCCGGCGGAAAGTGGATCGTCTATACCTCGGCCGACAGCGTTTTCCAGATCGCCGCACACGAGGAGACAATTCCGCTCGCCGAGCTGTACGCAGCGTGTGCCTCGGCTCGGGAGATGCTCCGGGGCCCCCATGCCGTGTCCCGGGTTATCGCGCGGCCATTCTCCGGCCCCGCGGGCGGCTACCGGCGTACGCCCAGCCGGAAGGACTTCAGCCTCGAGCCCACCGGGCCAACCCTGCTCGATCATCTGGCCACCGCGCAGGTGCCGCGGGTGGGGGTGGGGAAGGTGGACGATCTCTTCGCCGGCCGGGGCATCACCAGTACCCACACCGCCACCAACGCCGACGCCTACCGGCTGATCCGCCAGGCCCTTGGCTCGATGGACCGGGGCTTCCTGTTCGTCAATGTCATCGAGTTCGACCAGAGCTGGGGTCATCGCAACGACGTTCCCGGCTTTGTGGGGGGGCTCCGGGAGCTGGACAGCGCCATTCCGGGGCTGCTCGAGGGGGCTCAAGAGGAAGACCTGATTATCTTTACGGCGGATCACGGGAACGACCCGACCACCCCCTCTACCGACCATGCGAGGGAGCGGGTGCCGATCCTGGTATACGGGCCGCGAGTCAGGGCCGTCCCCATCGGGGAACGGCGGACCTTTGCCGACGTGGGGCAGACGGTCGCCGAGTTCCTCGGGGTGGCCCCGCTCGCGGCCGGCCGGTCTTTTCTCGATGAGGTCTGGAGTGGCTGACTCCCTGATCGATGCCGCGCGCGCCGCGCAGCAGCACGCGTATTGTCCCTACTCCCACTACCGGGTGGGGGCGGCGTTGCTTGCGGAGGACGGCGCCGTTTTCGTCGGCTCCAACGTCGAGAACGCTTCCTACGGGCTTACCATCTGCGCGGAGCGCTCGGCGGTGTTCACCGCGGTGAGCGCGGGGGCGCGCCGCTTTCAGCGCATCGTCGTGGCCACCGACTCCGATCCGCCGGGGCCGCCCTGCGGTGCGTGTCGCCAGGTGCTGGCGGAGTTCGGCCCCGAGCTCGAGGTGGAATCGGTCGGCCCGACCCGGTCGAAGCGCTGGCGGCTGCGGGAGCTGTTGCCCGATGCGTTCACCAAGGAGTTGCTGGCGTGAGGCGCATCGCCGGGTGGGGGGGTATCTGCGCCTTCGCGGTGCTGGCGGCCGCCTGCCAGGAAAAGCTGGCCAGTCCGGCGGACTGTCCGGAGCTCTGTCCGGGCACCAGCCTGACCATCAAGGACACCACCCTTACGGCCATCGTCGGGGGGGACAGCTCCTACTCCGGCTACATCGGGTACGCGGGAACCTCCGCGCTGCTGGTGTCCGACGGCCTCAGCGCCGGCGAAGCCCGCCTCTGGGCGGCCTTCCCGAAGCGGCCGGACTCGGTGACGGTCGACGGCACCGCCCAGGCATTCACCACCGACTCGGTCGCCATCACCTTGAATCTCGTCGCGCGGGACTCGCTGGTCCCCGCGCTCAAGCTCTTCGTGCACCGGATTCCCAACGGCCACGACAGCACGACCACCTTCCAGGCCATCGACACCCTGTTGACCGCCGCCACCCTGATCGACTCCATCTTGGTGCCGGACACCCTCAAGTCCGGCGCGGTGCGGGTGGTCCTCACCGGCGACGCGCTCGCCCGGATCGCCCCGGCAGAGGATGATAGCGGGCGGATCAGCATTGGGATCCGGGTCAGGGGCTCCGCGTCCACCGGCGTGCGGTTTTCGACGCTGGGCAGCACGGCGGGCGGGCCGGTGCTGGTGACGTACGGGCGCGCTGCGGTCACCGATACCGCCAAGCAGCGGCAAACCCTCACCATCGCGGCCGACTCGGCCAATTTTGTGATGGACGGGCCGCCGGATCCGCCCGCGGATCAGCTTTTCCTGGGCGGCAGGCAGGGAGCGCGAACGCTGATTCGCTTCTTCCTGCCCAAGTCGGTCAAGGATTCGGCAATAGTGATCCGGGCGACCCTCGAGTTGACGCCGTCCGGTCCGATCAAGGGACTCCGCAACGACGCGGCGGCGCTGTTGCTGCAGGGGCTGCTGGCGGACCTCGGCCCCAAGTCGCCTCCACTCTCCGGATCGGCGGCGTCCGCGTTCATCCAGGCCGGTGCCACGGCGATGCAGAGCATCGACGTGCGCAGCATCGTGGCTTCCTGGTTCGCGGTCAGTCCTGCGCCAACCGCGTTTTTCATCGGGATTTCTCCCGAAGGCGGCACCTTCTCCCGGCCCGAGTTCTACTCGACCCGATCGGCGGGCCCCGGGCCCCGGCTACGCATCACCTACGCCCTCCCCTCGCGCCCGGGACACCCCTGATGCGCCGCCTTACCAGTGTCGGGCTGCTGCTGTGGACCGCGGGCTCGCTCGCGGCGCAGTCCTCCCAGTTCGGGGTGCGCGGCCTCGGACTGCCGCTCCGGCCGCTCTCGGTGCGCGCGGTCGGCACCGGCGGCGCCTTCGGCCTGTTCGACCCGGAATCGGGACTCAATCCGGCCTCCTTCGGGCAGACCAGTTTCGTGACCGCGAGCTTTGCCACCGTGCAGAGCTGGCGGCAATCGGAGAGCCCCTCCGGCAACGCCTCGGTGAAGGACAACCGGTTCCCCGGGATCTTCGTATCGGGGCCGGTCAGCGGGACGCACTTCGCCATCGCCTTGAGCGCGACCGGCTACACCGACCGGAATTTCGAGCTGGCCTCGCGAGATACGCTCCTCC
>JBGPVQ010000280.1:0-4440 GCA_041491785.1 Gemmatimonadota bacterium
CTCAAGTTCGAGGCGCCGGTGCTCGATGGGCTGGCCATCGCCGGCGCGCTGGCGGCCGAGCTCAAGGGCGGCGCGTACGATCTCGTGCTCTTCGGCCGGATGGCCGTGGACACGCAGAACCGGTCGGTGGGCGCGTTCGCCGCCGAGTTGCTTGGTCTGCCGCTGGTCTCGGCGATTTCGAAGCTGGACATCGAGGGCGGGACGGTGAAGGCGCGCCGCGAGCTGGAGGGCGCGTTCGAGCTCATCGAGGTGCCGCTTCCCGCGGTGCTCACCATCGACGAGGGGATCGCGCGGCCCCGGCTTCCTACGCTCAAGGGCATCATGGCCGCCAAGAAGAAGCCGATCGACACCCGGCCGGCCGCGCTCGGACCGGTGCGCCTCACGGTCGAGGCGCTGGAGCTTCCACCGGAGCGGACCGGGGGCCGGATCGTGGGCGAGGGCCCCGACGCGGTGCCCGAGCTGGTGCGTTTGCTCCAGATGGAAGCGAAGGTGCTCTGATGGCCGACGCATTCGCGTTCGCCGAACTTCGCGCCGGCGCGCTCCGAAAGGTGGCGTTCGAGACCGTCACCGCCGCCCGGATGGCCGCGGACGGATCGGGCGGTGGCGAGGTTCACGCGATGGTGATCGGAGCGCCCGGCACGGCGGCGGTCGCGGATCAGCTGGGCCGGTTCGGCGCGGACCTGGTGACGGTGGTCGAGCATCCCGGCCTCGGCCTCTATGCACCGGAGGTGTTCGCCGCCACCCTCGCCGCCGGGTTGCGAGGGGGCGCCTATCGTGCGGCGTTCTTCCCGGCGTCGGCGGAGGGGAAGGATCTGGCTCCCCGGGTTGCCGCCGCGCTCGACCTGGGCCTGGCGTCCGACGTCACCGGCTTCGAGATCACGGGGGACGTGGTGATTGCGAGCCACCCCGCCTATATCGGCAAGGCGATTGCGACGCTCCGGCTCACCGGCGCCCCGGCGCTGGTGTCGCTCCGTCCCGGCGCGATTGCGGCGCGGGAGGCGCCCCGCACCGCCCGGGTGGCGAGCGCCGCCCCCGCGATGGATCCCGCCGCCGCGCGGGTGGTGGTGACCGGCCTGGCGGCGCGAGGAGCGGCCCGGCTCGACCTGGGCGAGGCGCCGATCATCGTGAGCGGGGGCCGCGGGCTCAAGGCCGCCGAGAATTTCAAGCTGGTGGAGGAGCTCGCGAGCGCGTTCGGCAACGCCGCGGTCGGGGCCACCCGCGCGGTGACCGACGACGGGTGGCGGGACCCATCGGATCAGATCGGCCAGACCGGGCGGGTGGTGAGCCCGTCGCTCTATGTGGCGGTGGGAATCTCGGGGGCGGTGCAGCACCTGGCGGGGATGCGGACGTCGAGGGTGATCGTGGCCATCAATCGCGACAAGGACGCTCCGATCTTCAAGCTGGCGGACTACGGGATCGTGGGCGATCTCTTCGAGGTAGTGCCGCGTCTTACCGAAGAGATCCGGAGGATTCGCCGAGAAGGTTGAAAGGAAATCCAATGTCGAATCGATCGCTGCTCGTTCCCGTCACGCTCGCGATTCTCGCCGCCTGTTCGCCGCCGCAAACCGCGCCGGCCCCCGCGGTGGCCGGCGCGGCGGGTCAGCCGGCACGCGCCGTCCGGCGCGACATCCCGCTCACCAACACCATCCGCCGGGCCCTCGCCGCCGGGACCCGGGACTCGACCGGCCGCCCGGGCCGCAACTACTGGCAGCAGTGGACCGAATACACCATCACTGCGCGGCTCGACGTTCCCACCGCCACCATCACCGGCCGGGAGACCATCGTCCTCCACAACAACAGCGACTCCACGCTGCGCGCCATCTGGCTGCGGCTCGACCAGAACATCTTCGCCGCGAACGCGGCCCGGCTCGAGCCGATCCCGCCGCGGCTGGAAATCACTTCCGGCATGAAGGTCACCCGGCTGGGGGTCAACGGCCAGGCGGTGAATCTCGCTCCGCCGCCGCCGCGCCGGGGCGGCAACCTCGTCGTGGCGGGGCCGGTGGCGTTCGACCTCGATCTGACGGCGGCGCGCATCGCGCTGCAGAGCCCGATCGCTCCCCACAGCACCGCGACGGTCGAGGCGGAGTGGAGCTTCAAGGTGCCCGCGGTCGAGAACGGCCGGGGCATCCGGATGGGCCGGCTGGCGGACACCCTCTTTCAAGTGGCCCAGTGGTATCCGCGCATTACCGTGTACGACGACCTGCGCGGCTGGGACACCGAGCTCTACCTCGGTCCCGCGGAGTTCTACAACAATTTCGGCCGCTGGGACGTGAGCCTCGATGTGCCGGCCGGCTGGATCGTCGGGGCCACCGGCGTGCTGCAGAATCCCGAGGCCGTGCTGAGCGCCCCGACGCGTGAGCGGCTCTCCCACGTCCTCGAATCCGACGAGCAGCGCAGCATCGTCGGATCCGGCGAGATGGGCGTGGGCACCGCCACCGCCGCCGGCGACCGGCTGGTGTGGCGGTTCGCGGCGGACACCGCCGGAGATTTTGCCTGGGCCACGTCGAAGAGCTACCTGTGGGACGCGACCCGCGCCACGATTCCGGGACGCGGCGCGATTCCGGTGCACCTGCTCTACCTCCCCGGCGACACGAACTTCAGGCGGGCCGGCGCAATCGCGCGCCACGCGCTGGAGTTCTACTCGAGGCTCTGGATGCCCTACGCCTTCCCCCAGCTCACCATGGCCGACGGGCCGGAGCTGGGCATGGAGTATCCGATGTTCATCATGTCGGGCATCGGCGCCGCCGACCACGAGACCGGGCACGAATGGTGGCCGATGATGGTGGGGGTGAACGAGACCTGGTACGGCTGGATGGACGAAGGGTTCAACCAGTACATGAACCTTCTCTCCGACGCGGACCGCGCCCATCAGCCCGCGGTGCTCGACGGACTCGGCCAGGGCTACGGCCGGATCAGCGGGAACGAAACCGAGTCGCCGATGATGTGGCCCGCCAATTACCAGGGTCCCTTCTACGGCTTTACGACCTACGGCAAGGCGCCGCAGATGCTCTCCATGCTCGGCGCGGTCGTCGGCGACAGCGCGGTGCAGCGCGCCATGAGCGAGTACGCCAAGGCCTGGCGGTTCAGGCACCCTTCGCCGTGGGACTACATGTTCTTTCTCGACAACGCGCTGGGGCGGGACCTCGGCTGGTTCTGGAACTACTGGCTGTTTACCACGGAATCAGCGGATGGATCGATTCAGAGCGTCACCCCGACCGGCCCCCGCACCACCGTGATGGTGCGCCAGGACGGCCAGATGCCTTCGCCGGTGGTCCTGAAGGTCCAATTCGCGCCCCAGGGCCCGCCGATCCGGCCCATGGCGAATAGCCGCATGGTGGACAGCGTCACCGCAATCGTGACCTATCCGGCCGACGTCTGGTTCAACGGCGCGCGCAGCTTCACCGCGACGCTGAGTTTCGGGCCGCGCCCGATTACCCAGGTCACTCTGGATCCGTTCCGCCGGTTCCCCGATCGTGAGCCGAAGGACAACGTGTGGCCGAGGCCGCGGTAGGAGTCGTGGCGTCCTTCCTCCCGATTCGCCATCAGGTTCCCCTCCCGCTCGACCGCCTGATCCGGGCCGAGCCGCCCGGCCCCGAAGCGATCGAGATGGACGTGCTGTTCGTGGGCGCCGGTCCGGCCGGCCTGGCTGGGGCCATCGAGCTTGCCCGCCTGGTGCAGCAGGACGCCTCCCTCGGCGAGGTGAACATCGGTGTCCTGGAGAAAGCCGGGGCGCTGGGGGAACACAGCCTCTCGGGCGCCGTGGTGAATCCGCGGGTGTTTCGGGAGCTGTTTCCCGACGTTCCCATGGCGGAACTGCCCTTCCGGCAAGCGGTGGAACGGGAGGAGGTGCGGTTCCTGACCCGGAAGGGCGGCTTTCGAATTCCCACTCCGCCCACCATGCGCAATCACGGGAACTTCGTCGCCTCGCTCTCCGAAGTGGTGCGCTGGATGGGCGACCGGGCCGAGGCGCTCGGCGTGAACATCTTCGCCGGCTTCCCCGCCGACGCCCTGCTGGTCGCGGGAACCGCGGTGCGCGGCGTGCGCACCACCCCATCGGGGCTCGACCGCTCGGGGAAACCCGGGGCGGAGTTCCAGCCGCCCACCGATCTCAGCGCGAAGGTCACCATTCTCACCGAGGGCACTCGGGGCCCGCTGTCCCAGGCGTGGCGGGAGTGGCAGGGCGTCACCAGTCCGAATCCGCAGATCTTCGCGCTCGGCGTCAAGGAAGTCTGGGAGATAACCCGCCCGCTCGATCGGGTAGTCCACACCCTCGGATGGCCGGTGCCGCTCGACGCCTTTGGCGGGACGTTCATGTACCCGATGGGGCCGAACCAGGTGGCGCTGGGCATCGTGGCCGGACTGGATGCGCCGAGCGCGGCCTTCGACGTGCACGAGCTGCTGCAGCGGATGAAGCTGCATCCCTTTTTTCGCCGGTTCCTC
>JBGPVQ010000281.1:0-4395 GCA_041491785.1 Gemmatimonadota bacterium
GAACCTCGCGGCCAAGATGCCCATATAAGGAGTAGAAGACCGGGCCGTCCGCGGGTTCGTGGCGGAGGATCATCGTCGGGCCGTAGTCCAGATCCATCCCGTTGTCGCGTACGCTCTCCATCACGCCGGCGAGCGGGGCGAGAACCTGAGTTCCCGGTTCGACGAAGAGATCCAGCCCGATGTGCACGGTCCGCGGCACATCGCGGTCGTTGCCGTCCGCCTGGAATCGGGGACCGGTGTAAAGAATGCGCGGCTCGTCATAGCGGCCGACCCCGATCTTCGCACCGGCGTCTCGGATCCGCTCGAACACCTTGCGAGTGAAGGCCGGCAGGTCGCCAGGCTCGACCGGAGTCTCCACCAGCGGACTTCCGAGCGACAGGTCGAGCACCGTGATGGGACCACCAGCTCCGAGGAGCGGGCCGATGACGTCTTGGTGGGCCCGGAGCCAGCTGGTGACCAGCGGCGCGTTCAGACAGGGCTCGAGCCCGGCGGCGGCGCGAAATTCGTAGTGCGCTAGGCGCGGATGTGCTGTCTCGAGCCGCTCGAGGGTAGCCCAGGCATCGGGTTCGCTGATGGTGAGATAAGACTCGTCCGGGAAACTCACCCGCTGCAGCGCGGAGTTCACCACTGAGACCGAGAGCCGGGTGCAGATGAGCGGGAAGAGGGCTACCAGCTCCGCCTCGGTGAGAGGGCGTACAGCGTGGTATCCCGCGACCACGGCCGCTGCCGCCGCAAGGGGGTCGGTCTTCCCCTGCATCGCGTAGGCGCAGGCGATCGCGAGATCGGCAACCACAACGCTCTCCAGCACGTCACCCAGATCCACGATGCCCACCACCCGGCGCTCATCGGGGTGCCCGGGTCCGACGATCACATTCCAGTCGTTGGGGTCGTTGTGGATGACGCCGCGGCGGAGCCCGGCCATGCCGGGGAGCACTTCGCCCTCGAACCGGGTCAGGTGGCGCTCGACGATGGCGCGCCTTGCGGGGTCCGAAACCCGGTCAAGGTGCTCGCGAATCCACCCCGACCGGGCGATGTCCCATTTGAGCTCGCGGGTCGCGGCGGGGGGGCTGAACCCTTCGAGGGCGCGATCGATGGCGGCAAGGGCCCTTCCCAGGCTCCGCAGCAAATCGGGACTGTGCGGTGAAACCCGAGCCCATTCCCGCCCGGGAACCCAGGTCAGGACCCGGCTCAGGTGGGAGGTACCGTCACTCGACTGGACCGTCTCGATCTCCTTGCCGGCCAGCGAGCGCACAACCTTCGGCATCACCAGCTCGGGAGCCCCCTCGGCGAGGCGGGCGAGCACCCGGTGCTGCAGGTCGAGGACCTCCGGGGCTTCATCGGCGTGGGCGATCTTGAGGACGAAACGCTCGCCAGCGGTTGTCATGATGAGAAAATTGCGGTCGCGCTCACTGGGCAATTCGGTAAACACTCCCGTGAGCCCGAATTGCTCTTTCGCTATTCTCTCGGCCTCACTCATCTGCAACACCGGTCGGCGAAAGCGTACGACGAGGGGGGCCGCCCTCACCGCACCGCTCCCCGCCACACCGCGGCGCATCGGTTGAGCACGACCGTTGTGACGAGCGCGACCCGCCGCGCCACTACACCGGGGCCCGACGGGATCGGCACTGCAAAGCGCCTGTCCTGCCACCGAAGGTTTCCGGCCAGATACACCGCCGCCATCCCGCCCTGGCCAAGCTCCCGCTCGATGCGGTAACGGTCGGAGAGGGCGGCGGAGAGACGGTCGGGGGCGTAACTCACTTCGGCGCGCTCTCCAGCAACTTCACGAAACGCGGATCGTTCCGGAGCGAGACGAACTCCGGCGCCAGGCGGAGGGTGCCCGCTTTCATGAGGGAGGGAACGGTCTGCAGCGCCTTGAGATGGACCAGCGCCGAGTCGGCGTGCCCCGCCATGGCGTGCGCCTCCGCGAGCAACAGAAGATGGTCGGGTCCATCCACATGATCGATGGAGACGGGCAGCATCTCCATCGCGCGCCGTGCCTCCCGGACGGCATCGTCCGGACGGCCTCGGAGGAGCGCCGCCCGGGCCATCCAGACATGCCAATTCGATTCGGCGGTGTCACGCAGTGCCAGACGGCCGGCAATGGACCAGGCGGCGGCGGCGTACCGGGCCGCTCCCGCCGCGTCACCCGCGGCTTTCGCGAGCGCGGCCTTCGTGGTCATCATCCCCACCGAATCGGATGGCAGGTCGCCCGCGATCGAGCCGGCGAGCAGCCGCGCCCGGAAGTCGGGATCGGCCACCGTGGCGATGAGCAACTGGTGACCGTAGTGATCGGCGGTGAGGAACCAAGCCGGGAATCCCTTTCCGAGCGCCGCCTCGGCGCGGCGAACTACGTCCCGGATCCGGTCGGGGTTCCCTCCCCCGATCCGCGCGCAGACCCAATCAGCCCACAGGCTGGTGTACTGCGGTGAGAGGAGCGCGACCCGCTCCCAGAGCGGCTCGGAGGCCCCGGCGGCCTGGACGTAGTTGAGCGTGTTGGCCAGGTCATCGAGTGCGGTGGGGTTGCGCGGGTCGAGATCCACCTCCCGGCGCATCGTCGCGATCGCCTCGTCCAAGTGGCCGCTTCGGCGCGCCACATAGGAGAAGGGCAGCAGGAGTTTGACGTCGTTCGGGCGGGCCCGGAGGGCCGGATCCAGTTCTCGCCGGGCGCCTTCGTAGTCCCGGTGACCCCAGTACCGGACGTAGGCCAGCGCCAGGTGGGTCTCGGGAAGATCGGGGGCCAGGGCTTGCGCTCGTGCGGCCGCGTCGGTGGCCTGGGCCAGCCGCCCCTCGGCGCGGTCAAAGAAGTCCCAATAGGTGAGCATGTACGCGTACGAGAGCCGGGCCCAGGCGAGGGCGAACCCCGCATCGAGCGCCACCGCGCGGGTGAAGAGCGCGGCTGCGGGGCGCCCGTCTTGGTCGGAGGTTTCGGCGTGTTGGAGCAACGCTTCCCCCTGAAGATAGGCGTCGTACGCGGCCGCATTCTCGGTCGGCCGGACCCCGGCGCTCGAGCTGTCCTGGGGCGTAAGCGCCAGGTTGAGCGCCTGCGACACCTCTCCGGCCATCCGGCTCTGTACCGCGAAGGCATCGGAAGGATCGGCATCGAAGGACTGCTCCCACGCGGTGGTTCCGTCTTCGACGCGAATGAGTTCGGGACTCACCCGCACCCTTGCCGCCCGACCGGGGGCCGCCTCCTGCCAGCGGACTCGCCCGGTGAGGAGGTACTGCACCCCGAGCTCCTTCCCGATCTGCTGCGGGGTGTGCTTCCCTCCGCGGTACGCCTCCGAGCTGGTGCGCGCGATGACCCGGAGCCCGGAGAGCCCGGTGAGCCGGGTGCGCACCTCGTCCACCAAACCCTCGGCGAAATAGGCCTGATCGGCCGGGCCGAGGTTGTCGAAGGGGACCACCGCCAGGCGCACCGGGCCGGCTGCTGCACCGAGCGCACTATGCCGACGCAACGCCCAGAGGCCGCCGAGTGTCACGGCGAGGAAGAGCGCGGCCCCGAGGTAGAGCGTGCGGCGCGGCCGGCGCACGGCACGGTGCGGCGCCGTCCCGGTCGGCGTCATCCCGCCGCTCGGCGTTGCCAGCTCCTCGAAGCGGTCGAGGATCTGCTGCGCGCTCTGGGGCCGGTCGGCCGGCTTCTTCTCCAGGCAGCGCATCACCAGCTCGGCCAGCGGCGCCGGCACCGCGGCCCGGTGGCGGGTAACCGGATCGGGCGCCTGGGTCACGTGAGCCGCGATCACCTGCTGGGGCGTGTTGCCGGTGAAGGGCGGCCGGCCGGTGAGGAGCTCATACGCCATCACGCCCAGGGCATAGATGTCGGCGCGGTGATCCACGTGGGGATCAGCCGTGGCCTGCTCGGGGGCCATGTAGGTGGGCGTGCCCAGCGCGACGCCGATCGTGGTGAGCGACTGCCGCCCGGTCGCCTCGCTCACGGCCTTGGCGACGCCAAAGTCCATCACCAGCGCGTGGCGGCCGGAGAGCATGACATTCTCCGGCTTCACGTCCCGATGCACCACGCCGTGCCCGTGGGCGTAGGCGAGCGCGTCCGCCACTTCGCGGAGAATTCGCACCGCGTCGGCCACCGGGAATTCTCCGTCGCGGGCGAGCTTGGCGCGAAGGGTCTCTCCCTCGACGTAGGGCATCACGTAGTCGAGGAAGCCGTCGGCCTCGCCGGAATCAATGAGCGTGAGGATGTGGGGATGCTGCAACTGGGCGGCGATATGCACTTCCCGGAGGAAACGGTCGCTGCCCAGCGAGGCGGCGAGCTCGGGCCGCAGCACCTTGATCGCGACCTTACGATCGTGCTTGAGGTCGTGGGCGAGGTAGACCGTCGCCATGCCGCCCGCGCCGAGCTCCCGCTCGATGCGGTAGCGGTCGGCAAGGGCGTTCGTCAGC
>JBGPVQ010000282.1:0-4387 GCA_041491785.1 Gemmatimonadota bacterium
ACGCTGAGCCGGATCGTGGGATGGCTGGTCGGTCGCTTCGGGCGGCGGCCGCATCTGATCATCATCCTGCTTTCCCTCGCCTTCGCCGCCGGAGGCGCGCTGGAGAACATGCAGGAGGAGATCATTCCCCTCATCCCCGTGCTGCTGCTGCTCGCGCGGGCCCTCGGCTTCGATTCGGTCACGGTGGCGGCCGTGAGTCTCGGCTCGGCGATGGTGGGGAGCGCGTTCAGTCCGATCAACCCGTTCCAGGCCGGGATCGCCCTGAAGCTGGCACAGTTGCCTCCCCTCTCGGGGGCCGGGCTTCGCACCGGGATGCTCGGCGTGGCGCTGGTGATCTGGATCGCCTGGACGATCCGGCACGCGACCCGGACGCGGGTGGCCCCCTCCGGGAGTACCACCGGCGTGGGCGCCGGATTCGATCTGCGGCATGGATTGATTCTGGGCTTGGTCGCTGCCCCGTTCGCCGCGTACATCATCGGCTCGCTGAAATACGGGTGGGGCTTCAACGAGCTTTCGGCCGGATTCCTCGTCGCCGGGTTGGCGATCGGGCTGGTGGGCCGGCTCGGCCTGCAGGGAACGGTGGATGCCTATCTCGAGGGAATCCGCTCGGTGGTCGGCGCGGCCATGCTGGTGGGGGTGGCCCGATCAATTTCCCTGGTGCTCGAGGACGGCCATGTCATCGACTCCATCCTCCAGGCGCTGGTGACGCCGCTGGCCCAGACCCCGCGGGGCGTTGCCGCGGTGCTCATGATTCCGGTGCAGAGCCTGCTGCACATTCCGGTAAGCAGCGTGAGCGGCCAGGCGGTGCTCACCATGCCGGTGATGGTGCCGTTCTCCGATCTCCTGGGGATCTCCCGCCAGGCGGCGGTGCTCGCCTATCAGACCGGAGCAGGGTTGACCGAGTTCTGGACTCCCACCAACGGCGCGATGATGGCGATTCTGCTCGCGGCAGGAGCGCCGTTCGGGAAATGGCTCCGCTTCGTCCTGCCGGCGGTGCTGGCCCTGACCGCGGTGGGGATCGCGGGAGTGCTCCTCGCGCGCTGACGGTCTCAGCGACCGGCGTAGGCCTGCAGGGTGACGAGCAGCCCGACCAGCGAGGCGAGCGCCACGCTGTGGAAGAAGACGTAGCGCAGGATCTTCCCCTCCTGGCCCTCGGCGTGGGTGACGGTGCTCGCCACCACGATGCTCTGCGCGTCGATCATCTTGCCCATCACGCCGCCGGATGAGTTCGCCGCGGCCATCAGGGTCGGGTCGAGGCCGAGCTGCCGCGCGGTGATGGTCTGCAGACTTCCGAACAGGACGTTCGATGAAGTGTCCGACCCGGTAAGGGCAACGCCCAGCCAGCCGAGCATCGTCCCGAAGAAGGGATAGAGGAGGCCGGTCCGCGCGAAGGCCAGGCCAAGGATGGCGTCGAGGCCGGCGAAGCGGCTCAGGTAGCCGATGGCCATCATGAGGGCGATGGTGAGGAGGGAGGTGCGCACCACCCGCAGCGTGGCGAACCAGGTTGCTCCGAGCTCCCGGAGCCCGTAACGGAGAACTCCGGCCGTGAGCAGCGCCGCGAGGAGGATCCCGGTCCCGGTGGCGGAGAGCCAGTTGAGGGTGAACACCGCCGGTTCGGGGGCCGCGGTGGCCACGACGGGGGGCACGCGGGCGATGAGATTGTGGAGCGCGACGACGGGCAGCTTGGGCGACGAGAGCGCGTTGAGGAGGTTCTTGACCTGGGGAATACCCCAGAGGAAGACCAGGGCGGAGAGGATGAGCCAGGGGGCCCAGGCCCGGAGCGCGGCGCCCTCGCCGCGGGGGAGGGGTTGCTCCGGCGGCCCCGAGGTCTCGGACTTTCGAGATGGCGGCCGCCACCGCCGCAGGAACACCACCACCGCGCCCATCGAGCAGGCCGCCGCAACGATGTCCACCAGCCAGGGGCCATGCAGCGTCGCCACGAGAAACTGGGGCACCGCGAACGACACCCCTGCCACCAGCACCGCGGGCCAGACCTCGATCATGCCGCGCCAACCGGCGTAGGCCCAGACCAGCCAGAACGGAACGATGAGCGAAAAGACCGGCAGTTGGTGGCCCACCTGCGCGCTCAGGGCGTGCAGATCGAGACCAGTCACGCCCTGCAGCGCGACAATCGGGGTGCCGAGGGCGCCGAACGCCACGGGCGCGGTGTTGGCAATGAGCGCGAGCCCCGACGCCTCGAGTGGGCCGAAGTCGAGCGCGATGAGGATGCCTCCGGTCACCGCCACCGGTGTCCCGAACCCCGCCGCGCCCTCCATGAAGGCGCCGAAGGAGAACGCCACCAACAGGAGCTGCAGCCTCCGGTCATCGGTGACCCGGGTGACACCCCGCCGCAGCGCGTCGAGCAAGCCGCGCCGCTCCACGAGCCGGTGGAGGAAGATGACGTTGAGAACGATCCACCCGATCGGGAATAGGCCGTACGCCGCGCCGTAGGCCGCGCTTGCCAACGCCATCGACGCCGGCATGTCGAGTGCCACAATCGCGACGATCAGCGCCGTAACCAGGCCGATCAGCGCCGCAATGTGGGCGCGGAGCCGGAGCCAGGCGAGGGAACCGAGGAGCGCCACGACCGGCAACGCGGCGACCGCGGTGGAAAGGAAGGGGGAGCCGAGCGGATCGTACCGCTGCGGCCAGATCACGCGAGAAGATCCGGGGTGATGTCTGCGAGCGTCGGGGCGCCGGAGAGCGCCATCGCAAGGTCGAGCTCGTCCCGCAGCAGCTCCAGGACCCGGCGGGCGCCGGCCTCGCCGTCCACCGCGAGGCCCCAGAGGACTGGCCGCCCGACCATCACCGCCCGGGCGCCCAGCGCGAGGGCCTTGAGAACGTCGGTGCCGCGACGGACCCCGCCGTCCATCATGACCAGGAGCTGGTCGCCGACCGCTTCGGCGATGGCCGGCAGTGCCCGCAAGCCCGCGATGGCGGTGTCGAGCTGGCGCCCGCCGTGATTCGAGACCACGATCCCGCCGGCGCCGCAATCGAGGGCGCGTCTCGCGTCATCGGCCCGGACGAGCCCCTTGAGTATCAGGGGCATCTTCGAAAGGGAGCCCAGCCACTCGAGATCCTTCCAGGACAGCGAGGGGTCCCGCATGCCGTGGATGAAGGTGGCGAGGGCGGAGCCGGGTGCCTCGCCCTTCAACGGCGCGCTGGTCTTGGGGATGAAATTGGCGACCCGGAGGTCGGCGGACAGCCGGAATCCGTTGCGCTCGTCGCGCTCGCGCCGGCCGATTTCGGGCACGTCCACGGTGAGGACGAGCGCCCGGTAGCCGGCGGCCGCGGCGCGCTCGACCAGCGCGCGGGTGATCCCGCGGTCCTGGTGGACGTAGAGCTGGAACCAGAGCGGCCCGGTGGTGGCCGCCGCGATTTCCTCGAGCGAGCAGGTGGCGAAAGTACTCGCGGTGAAGGGGAGGCCGAGGGAGCCGGCTGCGCGGGCCATCGCGAGCTCGCCCTCGGGGTGCGCCAGCCGCTGGAACGCCATCGGGGCCACGACGATCGGCGCGGCCGTCGGAGCGCCGAGGAGCGTGGCGGCCGGGCTCCGGCGGCTCACGTCCACCAGCACGCGGTAGCGGAGCGCGATGGTCTCGAAGGCCCGGCAATTCTCGGCGAGGGTCACCTCGTCGTTCGCCCCGCCGGCGAAATAATCGTAGGTCGCGGCCGGCAACCGCGCGCGCGCCAGCGCCTCGACTTCGCGAAGATTGAGAAATGGCATCCGGAGAGCTTACTCGGTGAGGGAGGCGACCACCAGCCGCATGAACTCGTCGATCTTGTCGGTGCTCATCCAGCGCACCACCACCACGAGATCATGCCGGGGATCCATCCAGATGACGTTGCCCCCGGCGCCCAGCGCGAAGAAGGAAGCCGGCGGCGCCGCGGGGTACTGTTTCCCGTCGGTGTTGAGCCACCAGAGAAAGCCGTACACCGGACGGATCGGCGTGGGTGTCGTCGCCAGGGTGACCCAGCGATCGGAGAGGAGCCGGCGGCCGCCCCAGCGGCCGCGCCGGAGGAGGAGAAGCCCGAAGCGGGCGTGGTCCCGGGTGCTGGCCCAGACTCCTCCGCCCCAATGTCCGCCGCCGCTTACCGATTCGATCGGCCGGCCGCCCTGCTCGGTCGTCGAGGTTCGGTACCCGTGCCACTCCCAGGTCGGCGAGGCGCCGATCGGATCCATGATCTCCCGCTTCAATACGTCGGGGAGCGGGCGATTCCAGATCCGGAGCAGGGAGAGCGCCAGGCGGTTCACCCGGACGTCGTTGTATTCCCAGAAGGTTCCGGGCGCCTGGAGCGTGCGGTCGTAGCCGGCCCGCCGGTCGGCGCGATCCGGCTTGCCCCAGAGCTCGCCCTCCCATTCGCTGGTCTGGGTCAGCTGCATGCGCCA
>JBGPVQ010000283.1:0-4377 GCA_041491785.1 Gemmatimonadota bacterium
ATCATGCGGTCCAGGGCGCTGCGGTCGATCACCAGATCGCGGAGGACCGGAAAGGCCGCGGCCCGGAATGGCTCGACGGTAATCGTCTCCCCGTCCCGGAAATGCCGCATGTGGAGCTGGCAGGTGGTGGTACCCTTGACCGGGCCGTGGGGGACGCCATCGATCATCATGCCACACGATCCGCAGATTCCCTCGCGGCAATCGTGGTCGAACGCGATCGGCGCCTCGCCCGCCCCGGTGAGCCGTTCGTTCACCACGTCGAGCATCTCGAGAAACGACATGTCGGGGTTCACGTCGGGCGCCTCGTAGCTGCGGAAGCCGCCCGGCGCCGAGGGTCCCGCCTGCCGCCAGATTCGCAGTGTAAGCCGCATCTATTTGTAGCTCCGGGTCGCCAGGTGCACGTTCTCGAACACCAGTGGCTCCCGGTGCAGCACCGGAGGCTTCCCCTCCCCGGCGTATTCCCAGGCGGCCACATAGGCAAACCGCTCGTCGTCCCGCAGTGCCTCGCCGTCCGGGGTCTGGTGCTCGGTGCGGAAGTGCCCGCCGCACGACTCCTCGCGGTGGAGAGCGTCCCGGCACATCAGCTCCGCGAATTCGAGGAAGTCCGCCACCCGGCCGGCACGTTCCAATGCCTGGTTGAGCTCCTCGCCGTGTCCCAGCACCCGCACGTCCCGCCAGAACTCCTCCCGAAGCGGGGGGATCCGTGCGATCGCCTCGCGGAGTCCGGCGGCATCCCGGGCCATTCCGCAATACTGCCACATGATCCGGCCGAGCTCGCGATGGAAGTGGTCCACCGAGCGGCTGCCGTTGACGGACAGGAGCCGGTTGACCCGGAGGCGGACCATCTCCTCGGTGTCCCGGACCTCAGCATGAGAGGAATCGATCGGGGTGGGCCGCGCCGTGGCGAGGTAGTCGCCCAGGGTGTACGGAATAATGAAATAGCCGTCCGCGAGCCCCTGCATCAGTGCGCTCGCGCCGAGCCGGTTGGCACCGTGGTCGGAGAAATTCGCTTCGCCGAGCACGAACAGACCAGGCACCGTGCCCATCAGGTTGTAGTCCACCCAGAGCCCGCCCATCGTGTAGTGGACCGCCGGATAGATCCGCATCGGCACCCGATAGGGATTCTCGCCGGTGATGCGCTGATACATCTCGAAGAGGTTACCGTAGCGCTCCCGAATCGCCTGCTCGCCAAGCCGCTGGATCGCATCGGCAAAGTCGAGATAGACGCCGAACCCTGTCTCGCCCACCCCGCGCCGCTCGTCGCACACCTCTTTGGCCGCGCGCGAGGCGATGTCGCGCGGCGAGAGGTTGCCAAAGGAGGGATACTTTCGCTCGAGATAGTAGTCCCGCTCGCTCTCGGGAATGTCCCCCGGTGCGCGCTTGTCACTCGGCGCCCGGGGAACCCAGACCCTCCCGTCGTTCCGCAACGACTCGCTCATCAGCGTGAGCTTCGACTGATACTCGCCGCTCATCGGAATACAGGTGGGGTGGATCTGGGTATAGCAGGGATTGCCGAAGGCCGCGCCGCGTTTCCAGGCCCGGAAGGTGGCGGTTACGTTGCACCCCTTCGCGTTGGTGGAGAGGTAGAACACGTTGCCGTAGCCGCCGGTGGCGAGGACCACGGCTTCGCCGAGGTGCGATTCGATCTGCCCGGTCACCAGATCGCGGGCGACGATGCCGCGGGCCCTGCCTTCCGCGACGATCAGGTCGAGCATCTCGGTACGCGGAAACATCGTCACCGTTCCCGCGGCAATCTGCCGTTCCAGCGCCTGGTATGCTCCCAGCAGCAGTTGCTGACCGGTCTGGCCCCTGGCGTAAAACGTTCGGGACACCTGCGCCCCCCCGAACGACCGGTTGGCGAGGAGCCCGCCGTACTCGCGCGCGAACGGGACGCCCTGCGCCGCGCATTGATCGATGATGTTGACGCTGATCTGGGCCAGGCGGTAGACGTTGGCCTCTCGAGCGCGGAAGTCTCCACCCTTGATCGTGTCGTAGAACAAGCGATAGACGCTGTCGCCATCGTTCTGGTAGTTCTTCGCGGCGTTGATCCCCCCCTGGGCCGCGATACTGTGGGCCCTGCGCGGCGAGTCCTGGAAGCAGAAGCAGCGCACCTGGTAGCCCAGCTCGCCCAACGTGGCCGCCGCGGAGGCGCCGGCCAGCCCGGAGCCGACCACGATCACGGTGTGCCGCCGCTTGTTGGCCGGATTCACCAGCTTGAGATCGAAGCGGTGCCGATCCCACTTCTTGTCGAGCGGCCCGGCGGGCACTCGCGGGTTCAGCTCCATCGTGGCCTTACCATAGGAAGGACAGCATTACGGCCAGGGGAATCGACCCGAAGCCGATCGGCACCACCACGGCAAGCAGCGTGGCCAGGCGCCGGCGCGCCGGGTTGAGGTGAGGGTGATTGGCGCCCAGCGTCTGGAACAGGCTCCAGACGCCATGATGGAGGTGGAGCCCGAGCGCGACCATGGCCACCAGGTAGAATATCGCAACCCCCGGGACACCGAACCCGATCACGACGTTCGAATAGACATCGTCAGGGTTGAAGTCGGGATGTAGCGTTCCGGTGGTGAAGTGGAGCAGATGAAAGATGATGAAGAGGAGGAGCACCACCCCGCCCCACCGCAGGGTCCGCGCGGAAAGTGTCGCCGCTCGCGCTTCGCTGGTGGCGTACTCGACGCGCCGCGCCGAGCGCGCCAGCCGGCTGAGCCTCCAAGCGCTGTGCACGTGCAGGACCAGCGCCGCGGCGAGAACCGTCCGCACCACCCACAGAAACTCTCCGGTCCGATGTAAGAAACGGGAGTACCCGTTGATGGCGGCGGGACCCTTGAACATGAGAAGGTTCCCGGTCATGTGCGCGGTCACGAATCCCACCAGGACGATACCGGTCGCCGCCATGACGACCTTCCGCCCGATGGTCGACCGGTAGAACCGCGCGATCCAGCCCATTGTCAGACCGTGATCGACGCCTGGATGCCTCGAACCGCCTCGGCGGAAGCGTGCAGGTCCTTCCGTTCCTGGTCGGTCAGCGTCACCTCCAGGATTTGCTCGAGCCCCGCCTTGCCCAGCTTACAGGGCACCCCGCAGAATACCTCGCGGAGCCCGTACTCACCCTGAAGCCATGCCGCACACGGCAGCACCCGCTTCTTGTCCCGGACGATCGCCTCGACCATCTGCACCGCTGCCGCACTCGGCGCGTAGTAGGCCGATCCGGTCTTGAGGTGGGCCACGATCTCGGCGCCCCCGTTGCGGGTGCGCGCCACGATCGCCTCCAGCCGGTCCTTGGCCAGGAGCTGGGTCACCGGGATGCCGGACACCGTGGTGTAGGAGATCAGCGGGACCATCGTGTCGCCATGGCCACCCAGCACCATGGCCTGGATGTCCTCGACCGAGACTTTCAACTCCTCCGCCAGGAACATCCGGTAGCGCGCAGTATCCAGCACGCCGGCCATCCCGAGTACCCGTTCCCGCGGGAACCCGGAGGCCTTCATCGCCACGTAGCACATCGCGTCGAGCGGATTGGAAACCACGATGATGATGGACCGGGGCGCCACCCGGGCGATGTCCCTCGAAACCGAGGCGACGATGCCCGCGTTGGTCTTGACCAGATCATCCCGGCTCATACCCGGCTTGCGCGCGATCCCAGCGGTCACCACGAAGAGCTCCGAGCCCTCCGCCGGCCCGTAATCGTTGGCGCCCAAAACCCGGGTGTCGTAGCCCTCGATGGGCCCCGACTGCCATTGGTCGAGCGCCTTCCCTTGGGGGATCCCCTCCGCCACATCCACCATCACCACGGTGCGGGCGAGGTTCTTTTCCGCAAGGCGCTGGGCGGCGGTGGCCCCCACGTTCCCCGCTCCGACCACGGTGATCTTGTTCAGCATGCCGGCATCTCGAGGTTGATGGGGTCCCGCCGCGATTGCGAGCCGCGCAAAGCGCGCCCAAATGTAGCCGCGAGCCGGAGTTAGGCCAAGACAACCACCCGTCTGTCTGAAGAGCGGTTCAGCCCCACTTCACGGAGCCTTGCCGTTCCTCCCACGAGCTTACTCTGGGGCGTCCCCGCGCCGCCCCGGTGCTTCTCGTGGAGGCAGGATGTCATCGGACACCACGCCCACCCCCGGACGGGGATCGGAACTCGACCGACTGATCGCGTTCGAAGCGGACCTCGAGGAACGTCTTGCGGAGGCCCGAGCCGAAGCCGCGCGTCTCGTAGCCTTGGCGCGCACCGCGGCGGAGGCGACCCGGGCCGGAGTGGAGGAGTCCTGGCGCGCCGAGGCGGTGACGCTCACGGAGCGGTTGACCCGGGAACGGGACACCGAACTTGCCCGCCTGCGCTCCGAGTCGGAGCAGCGGCAAGGGCGCGTTCGCGCCCTCTCCCCG
>JBGPVQ010000284.1:0-4358 GCA_041491785.1 Gemmatimonadota bacterium
GACCATCACGACCGCCGATGAGGCGGCGCGGGCGCTGCTGGGTGAGATCGCGCAGCTGGAACAGGAAGGCGCGGTCCTCGCCGCGCAGCAGCGCGAGTGGCTCGAGCTCCGCCGCCAGCGGGCCGACAGCCTGGAGGGTCACGAGCGGGCCGTCGGAGAGGCCGCCGGAGCGCTGGGGCTCGCCGCGGCGGCCCTGACCGATGCGGAGCAGGCGGTGGTGACGCTCCGGGCCGAGGTGGATCGCTCCAGCGAGGAGGACCACCGCCTGGAAGTCGAGCTCACTGAAGTCGCCGGGTTACGCCGCAGCATTGTCGAGCGGGTCGAGACCGAGTGGAAGCAACCCTTCGAGCGCCTGCTGGAAACGGCGCAGCTGCTCGACCTGGACCGCGACGCACTCGAAGTCGAGGCCGAACGCATCACCGCGTCGCTGGAGGCCATCGGACCGGTGAATCCGCTGGCGATGGAGGAGCACGCCGAGGAGAGCAAGCGACTCGAGTTCCTGACCTCGCAACGGGACGACCTCGTGGCGGCCCGGCAGTCGCTGCTCCAGGCGATCAAGGAAATCGACGGCACCGCGCGCGCCATGTTTCTGGAAACCTTCACCGCCGTGCAGGAGAACTTCCGCAACGTGTTCCAGACCCTCTTCGGCGGCGGCGAGTGCGAGCTCCGGCTGGCCACCCCCGAGGACCCGCTCGAGAGCGAGATCGACATCCACGCGGCCCCCCGGGGCAAGCGGACCCAGCGGATCCATCTGCTGTCTTCGGGGGAGCGGACCCTGGTGGCGGTGTCGCTCCTCTTCAGCATTTACCTTTCCAAGCCGAGCCCGTTCTGCCTGATGGACGAGGTGGACGCGCCGCTCGACGACGCGAACGTCGGACGCTTCACCATGCTGCTCGACGAATTCAAGAAGAGCACCCAGTTCCTGGTCATCACCCACAACCCGCGCACCATGCAGGCGGCCGACGCGGTGTACGGGGTAACCATGCAGGAGCCAGGGGTGTCGACCATCGTGGGCGTCCGCCTGGCCGAACCGCAGGGAGTGGCGAGTAGCGGGTAGTGCTCATCGTCTTCCGCTCCGACGCCTCCACCGCCGACCGCGCCCGCGTCGCCTCGCTCATCGAGTCTCTCGGCTTTCAGGCCCAGGCCATCGACGGCCTGCAGCGCACCGCCATGGCGGTCGTCGGGAACGACGGCCGGGTAGACGGTGCACGGTTCAGCGCGCTTCCCGGGGTCGAGGAGGTCATTCACCTCACCCGCCCCTACCGCATGGTGGCCCGGGAGTGGCGCCCCGAGCCGACCGTGGTCCGTTTGCCTGGAGGAATCAGCATCGGCGGGCCGGAGGTGCTGGTCATCGCCGGTCCCTGCTCGGTCGAGAGCGAGGCGCAGATCTTCGCGACCGCCCGGGCCGTCAAAGCGGCGGGCGCCCGAGCCCTACGTGCGGGGGCGTTCAAGCCGCGCACCTCACCGTACGCTTTTCAGGGACTGGGTGCCGCGGGGCTCGAGCTCCTCGAGGCCGTCAGAAAAGACACCGGACTCCTGATCGTCACTGAGGCGATGGACGAAGAGGGGCTGGAGGAGGTGGCAAGGGTGGCGGACGTCGTGCAGATCGGCGCCCGCAACATGCAGAACTTCGCCCTCCTCAAGCGCGCCGGGCGGGCCGGAAAGCCGGTGCTGCTCAAACGCGGCATGTCCACCGGCCTCACCGATCTGCTCCTCTCGGCGGAGTATGTGCTGTCGGAAGGGAATCCAAACGTCATCCTCTGCGAGCGCGGTATCCGGGGCCCCGACGCCTCGGCCAAGGTTCTCCTCGACCTGAATGCCATCCCGATGGTGAAATCTCTCTCCCACCTCCCCATCTTGGCCGATCCCAGCCACGGCACCGGCAAGCGGGCCCTGGTCCCGGCGATGGCCCGCGCGGCAGTCGCCGCCGGCGCCGACGGGCTTCTGGTGGAGGTGCACGCCCATCCCGACGAGGCGCTTTCCGATGGCGCGCAGAGCCTCTATCCGGAGCAGTTCGCGCTGCTGATGGATGAGTTGCGGGGAATCGCGTCGGCCATCGGCCGGAGCCTGGCGTGAGGCGCGGCCCCGCCGCGTGGACCACCCTTGTCGCCCTCGGATTCGTCGCCGGCCTCGCCCCCGGGCTTTGTGCCCAGGACGCCGCGGCGATCGTCCGCCGCGCCGGTACCCTCTACCGGGGCCTCTCCTCGCTACAGGCCGATTTCGTCCAGGTCATCGAAGACGCCAGGCTGGGGGATACCCTCAAGACTTCCGGCCGCCTCTACCAGGCGGGCCAGAACGCCTTCGCCATGCGCTTCACCGACCCGCCCGAGGACGCCATCGTCATCGACGGCCGGTACGTCTGGGTTTACACGCCGAGCACCACGCCGGGACAGGTCCTCCGAATGCCGATGGAAAGCGACCCAGTGTACGGAGTGAATCTGCTCGCCCGCGTCCTCGACCGTCCCTCCGACCGATACGGGGCAACCTGGCTTCGCGCCGACGCCCTCAACGGACGCCGGGTCGATGTGGTGGCCATCGTGCCCAGGACCAATGTGAATTTTTCGAGAGCGGTGCTGTGGCTGGATCAGGAGGACGCGCTGCCCCGGAGGATCGAGCTAGACGAATCGCCGGGAGTGCGGCGCATCCTGACGCTGTCGCGGCTGCGTCCCAACGCGCCGATCGAGAGGGAGCGATTCGAATTCCCGGTGCCCAAGGGAGTGCGGGTCGTAGACCAGTAGGGCAGTCCGCCGGGGCCGGAGGCCCGCCGGCCCGCTATCTCCCCGATGCCGGCGGCAATTCCAGCTTCTTCCGCACCAGCGAGTCGATTCGCATTTCGAGCGCCCCGAGACTCTCGCAGGGGAGCGGCTCCCGGGCCCCCTCGGCGACGTTGGCCGCCCCCGCCATCAAAATGGTGCGGAGTATCGAACGATCGGCTGCCTTGGGGGTGGCGGTCGAGAGGAGGAACATGGTCACCTTGTACGTATCCGCATGCTGGCCGACCATATCCTGGCCGCAACTGAGATACGTGGACAGCGCTTGACCGCCCAGGGTTCCACGCCGGGAAAAGCTGCCGTTGCCGACCTGCCCCGCCGCCGAGTCGCGTACTTCCACCGGGACCTTGAGGTCGGCGTAGACCGCCAGAAGCGCCTGGAACAGCCGGGGCGCGGGGACCGGCACCTCGAACGGAGTGCCCATCGTGTCGATGATCACCCGGTTAATCTGGCCGGGCAGCCGCACGACGGCCGGGACGTGCTGCGCCGCGAGCGGGGGAGGCGCCGCCAGCAACGCGGCAACCAGGATCCGCCTCACAATCCGGCCGCCTTCTTGAGCAGCAGTTGATGGATGCGGATCTCCAGGCGTCCGGTACTCTCACAGGGCATCGGTTGCCGGGCTCCCTCGGTGATGTTGACCGCCCCGGCGAGAAAGACCGTCCGCACCGTGGAGCGCTCCGCATCCTTGGGTTCGACCGTGCTGATAATGGTCATGTAGACCCGGTAGCTATCGGCATTGGGGCCGGTAATGCCCTCCCCGCAACTCAGGTAGGTCGAGATCTGCCGCCCACCGAGCTCACCGCGGCGGTAGAACACCTGGCTCTCCACCCGTCCCACCGCCGAATCCCGGATCTCAGCGGGGATCTTGAGGTCGGCGAACACCCCCAGCAGCGACCGATACACATGAAAGGACGGAAACGGCACCGGGTAAGGCGTGCCCCCGGTGTCGCTGACCACTTGGGTCAGCTGACCGGGCACCACGATCACGGCGCGGGACCGCTGGGCCAAGAGTGGTTGTGTGGTCAGGCCCGCGGCGAGAAGAACGAGCGGGAGTGGTCTCATGGCTCAGGGCTGTTTCAGCAGTGCAAAGACCGCCTTGGTCGAACTTGCCTTGAGGAGAATACTGCGTGCCTCGGCGAGCGCCATATCCGGGCCGCCGGTCTCCGCGACCAAGCGATCCGGCATGATACCGCCCCCACCGAGCAGCGGCCGCCCCGCGTCGCTCTTGAGTTTCGGCCGAGGGAGTGAATCGCCGTCCGCGGCGCGAGGCGGCCGCTGGATCTGGCGCCCACTCGGGGTCATCCAGAGCGCGGTGGTGAGCCGGAGTGATGCGCCGCCGCCGAGCGGGAAGGTGCTCTGGGTGACGCCGCGACCGTAGGTGAGAGACCCCAGCACTGCGGCGCGATCGTGGTCCTGCAGCGCTCCGGCGATCACCTCTCCCGCGCCCGCGGTACCGGCGTCCACCAGGATCGCAAGGGGAAGCGAGTCGAACGGCGACGCGGTCGAGTCGGCAAACCGCTCGCTGGCAGCCGAGGGCCGGCCCCGGCTCACGGCGATGGTGACACCGGCGTCGAGAAACAGATCGGC
>JBGPVQ010000285.1:0-4351 GCA_041491785.1 Gemmatimonadota bacterium
GACCCCTCCTACCGGTCGCGGTTTCCCCATCAGCTGAGCGGCGGCCAGCGCCAGCGGATCGGGATTGCCCGGGCCCTCGCAGTGGATCCCGCGCTCCTAATCTGCGACGAGCCGGTGTCGGCACTCGACGTTTCGGTGCAGGCCCAGGTCTTAAACCTGCTCGCCGATCTGCAGCGCCGCCGGGGCCTCGCTTTTCTCTTCATTGCGCACGATCTGGCGGTGGTGCGCCAGCTGGCGCACCGGGTCGCCGTGATGTACTTCGGCCGGATCGTCGAGCTGGCCTTCACCGAGGACGCGATCCTGCGGCCCCTGCATCCGTACACTCAGGCCTTGCTCTCCGCGGTGCCGGAGCCCGACCCGGGCCGCCAGCGGGCCCGCATCGTACTGGCCGGGGAACCGCCCAAGCCGACCGCGCCGCCGCCGGGGTGTCCCTTCGCCTCGCGCTGCTTCCACCCCGCAAAGGACCAGCGCTGCATCACCGAGCTTCCGGTCCTCCGCCCGATCGGCCCGGCGGTCGTGGCCTGCCACCACGCGGCCCTCTGACTCCCTGACTCCCTGGTCCTCATGCCACGCAAAACCAGCAAGTCCACCAAGCCCGCGAAGACCGCGAAGACCGCGAAGACCGCCAAGCGTGCCAAGGCAACCAGGGCCCACAAGGCCCTCGACCTCTGGCTGATCGATGCCTTCACCGATGCGGCGTTCAAGGGCAACCCCGCCGGGGTCTGCCTCCTCCACGAGCCGAAATCGGATGAATGGATGCAGGCGCTGGCGCGCGAAATGAACCAGGCGGAAACCGCGTTCCTGCTCCGGAGTGACGATGAATTCGAGCTCCGCTGGTTCACGCCGACCACCGAGGTGGATCTCTGCGGCCACGCCACCCTCGCCAGCGCCCACTTCCTCTGGGCCGAGCATCACCTCAAGCCCGGCGCGACCGCGCGATTCTCGACCCGGAGCGGGCTCCTCACCGCGAGGATGAAGGACGCTTGGATCCTGCTCGATTTTCCGGCGACACCCGCCGTGCCCTGCGAGCCCCCGGCCTACCTGCTTGATGCCTTCAAGGCGCCCGGGGCGCCGGTGCTCCGAAGCCAGTTCGACTACATGGTGGTTCTGGCCGATCCCGCCAAGCTCCGCAAGATGACGCCGGACTACCGACTCCTCCGGGGAATCGAAACCCGCGGGGTGATTGTGACGGCGCCATCGGATCAGCAAGACGTGGATTTCATCTCCCGCTTCTTTGCCCCCGGCGCCGGCGTCGACGAGGATCCGGTCACCGGCTCGGCCCACTGCACGCTGGCGCCTTACTGGGCCGCGCGTCTGGGCCGGACGACGCTGGTCGGCCGACAGGTGTCGGCGCGGGGCGGGACCGTACGGGTGCGAGTGGCGGGGGAGCGGGTCGAGCTCGGGGGACAGGCGGTAACCGTCCTCAAGGGTTCCTTCGCGGCGTAGGCCGCACCTCCCGCCCGGAGAGCTCCGAGAACACCACCAATCAGGCGCAAGCCCAGAGCGCCGGGATGACCAGCCGCTGCCGCCGCTGCACCAGCGGATTCCCCCGCCCCGGGACCAGCAGGTCCAGCTTGTTCCCCCAGGTGACGATCAGGGAAGCGGTGTCCGGCTTCCCCCCCGCCGCGAAGTGCAGGACGTGCCGGACGCTGTCGCCGGCGCGGAGCGGCTCCTCGGGCACCCGGTCGATGGCCGCGCACTCCTTTCCGGTCGCGTCGCGCAATCGGTAGTGCAGCAGGCCGGGCCATTCCGGCGCCTGCACTGCGTTGCTGCGGAAGCGGACCGTCACCCCCAGCTGGGGTCCCGGTTCGACATTCACCACCGAGACATGCAGATGGCAGTCGAGCCCGCAGAATCTGATCTCGGTGCCCGGCGTCAGCGCCACGGTCGGAGCCGCGATGAGCCCCCCGATCCAGAAGAGGGCGTAGATGCCCAGCACGCCGCCGCCGATCCTCGTGGCTGTTCGCCGCACCGGGGGATTGTCCTTGCGCCAGAACCAGATCCAGGTCGGCAACGCCAGGAGCACCACCCCGGCCGTGCCGACCAGGAGCAGAGCGCCCAGAAACTCCGGCAAAATCAGCAGCTGGCGCACCGATGAAATCATGATGTCCTCCCCGATCAGCGGGATAGCCTGAGGTGGGCGGCGGCGGGCCGGGCGGCCACACCGCCGAATCGGCGTTCCCGCGCGCGGAATTCGGCGATAATCCCCTCCAGCTCGCGCGGGGTAAAATCGGGCCACATCGTATCGCGGAAAAACAGCTCTGCGTAGGCGGATTCCCACAGGAGAAAGTCCGAGAGCCGATGCTCGCCCCCGGTGCGGATGAGCAGATCCACCGGGGCGACGTCCGCCCGCCCGTGATCCACCCGCGCCAGCAGCTCGGTGAACCGCGCCCGATCGGCGGGGCCGGGCTCCTCCCGCAACCGGAGCGCCGCTCGCACGATCGCGTCGCGGGCGGAGTAGTCCACCGCCAGACGGAGCCGGAGCGCCGTCCCTCGGGCCGTCTGGGCCTCGGTTTCAGAGATCTCCTTGAGTAGCGGGACCGGAAGCCGATCCCGCCGGCCGATCACCTCGACCGCCACCCCATTGGCCACCGCGCGAGGACGCTCGGCACGGAGGTAGCCGCGAAAGAGCCGCATCAACGCCGTCACCTCGGGCATCGGGCGGGCCCAATTGTCGCTCGAAAAGGCGTACAACGTGAGGACCCCAACTCCCAGACGGGGCGCGGCCTGCACCAGCGCCTCGGCCGCGCGGGCCCCGGCCCGATGTCCCTCCGGTCGGGACAGGCCCCGCCGCTCGGCCCACCGTCCGTTGCCGTCCATGATGATCGCCGCGTGCAGCGAATTACTTTGCCTCACAAAGCTTCTCCCCAAAAAAAGAGACTCACGATCCCGCCCGGGTCGAGCGGATCAGCCCTTCCATGTGGGCCAGGTAGCGCTCCAATGCGTCCCGCCCCGCCCGGGTCAGCCGGTATTCGGTACGGGGCGTCCGCCCCGCGAAGGACTTGAGGCATTCGAGGTATCCGGCCTCCTCCAGCCGCCGCGCGTGCACGCTCAGGTTGCCGTCGGTGGCGCCCAGCAATCGCTTGAGCTCGTTGAAGGTCAACGATTCGTTCACCGCCAGCGCGCTCACGATCGCCAGCCGCACCCGTTCGTGAATCAGGCGGTCCAGCTCGAGCGAGGCGCGCGGCGCGGCGTCGCCGGGAACCGCGGAGAGCCGCGCCGCCGGCGGCGGAACGGCGCCGCGGTCGGCGCGGGCGGCGGCGCGCTTACCCACCGTGTTTCCTCGCGATCAGGAGCCCGAATCCGATTTGGAGCCCACCGAATCCCAGCGCCATCAGCGTGTTGCCCCAGGCCGCGGGCGTCATGAACGCGAGCACACCGAGGCCCATGAAGCTGAGGCCAAGCAGGGGAACCACCGGAACCGAGAGCGCCCCGGCCGTCGTGACGCCGGTGCCATAGAGCAGCAACCAGAGGCCCGGAAGCCGGTCCACCAGCCCCGAACGAAAGAGGACGGGGGTAAGAGCCGCGCCGGCCAGCATCGGGGGCACGAAGGCGCGTACGAAGAGTTTTCCGGCCCGGGTGAAGAGGGGGGTGCGGGTGGCCTCCGCCTTCCGGACCATCGCGGCGCCGCCCAATCCCAGGGCGACGACTGCTTCGGCCAGCCAGACCGCCAGCCATTCGGCGCCAGAGGCCTGCCGAGCCGCGATCCAACTGGCGATCAGGGCGGTGACCCCCATGGCCACCCCGCCCCATCCTGGGACCGAGGTGACGGTTCCCGCCCGCTCCATCGTGTCGCGGATGAACGTCAGGTCATCCAGCGCCCGATGGTGCAGCGGGATGGGGGCCGATTCGGATCGGGCCGGCCGAGGGGAGGCTGCCATGGCTCCCAGAATACTCGCCCAAACCTCCTCTGTCAAGTACTTTATATGATAAAGTCCGGCGCCTCGCGCGCCCCGGTCGCCTATCCTCCTTAACAGCCGATGACGCTCCCCGTCTGGCCCCCCATGAATCACCGCGTGGCTTTCCTCGCCTTGGGACTCGGCACCGCCGCTCCGGTCCGAGCGCAAGTCGCGACCATGACCCCGCGCGACAGCGCCATCCATGTGCTCAATCGCCTGGCCTACGGCACCACGCCGGGCCTCGCCGATCGGATCGCCCACGAGGGCGTACTGCGCTGGGTGGACCGGCAGCTCGGAGTGGACGGCGCCGATGATCCCGGCTTGAAGAGCGTCCTGGCCCGGTTCGACCTGCTCCAAACCAGACGGGAAGACCTGCTTCGTACCTACGTGCGGGTGCAGATGGAACGGCGGCAGGACCGGCGCGACGCCGCGGCCGACAGCATGATGAGCCC
>JBGPVQ010000286.1:0-4342 GCA_041491785.1 Gemmatimonadota bacterium
GCATCAGGAGGAGTGCCTGATAATCCTCGGGGCGAACCCGGGCGGCGTCCTCGAAATGGCGCACCGCTTCCGCCAGGTTTCCTTCCTGGACGCAGGCCCGGGCATAGAGATAGTGGGCTTCGTATAGCTGCGGGTTGAGCCGAAGCGCGGTCTCGAACTTCCGACGCGCCTCCCCGTATTGCCGGCTCAGTGTCAGGGCGAAGCCTCGCGATGCATGCGCCTCGGCGAGTTCGGGGTCCAGCTCGAGGGCCCGGCGACTGGCCGAATCGGCGGCCTCCAGATTGGCTTTGCTGCCGTCCCAGTACATGTAGAGGAACGAGCAGCTGTCGGCTATTCCCGCGAAGGCCAGTCCGTAGTTCGCATCGATCTCGATGGCGCGCTCGAACATCCGGCGGGCGAACTGGATGCCGGCCCGCCGAAACTGGTGCGCGAACTGCAGGCCGCGCAGGTAGTAGTCGTAGGCCTCCACATTTTCGGTGGGGGCCTTCTCGATGGCGCGTTTCTCCTCGGGGCTCAACATCACCCGCAACGCCTTGACGATGGAGTCGGCGATCTCGTCCTGGATGGCAAAGACGTCCTCCAGCTGGCGGTCGTAGCGCTCCGACCAGAGGTGATAGCCGTCGGCCACGTTCACCAGCTGGGCGGTAACCCGGAGCTTGTTGCCGGCCTTCCGAACGCTGCCCTCCAGCACGGTGATAACCTTGAGCTTGCGGCCGATTTCGCCGATGTCCTCGTTCTTTCCTTTGAAGGCGAACGCGGAGGTACGCGAGGCCACCCGGAGCGACTGGATCTTGCTCAGGGCATTGATGATTTCCTCGGCGATGCCGTCGGTGAAATACTCGTTGTCGGGGTCGTTGCTCATGTTGACGAAGGGAAGGACGGCGATCGACTTTCCGGCGCTCGAGCCGGCCGGCATGCCGGGAGGGGTGCTGCCGCCGGTGGGCCAGGTAAGCGCCTGCGCGAACTGCGCGGCGGTGGCGTACCGCCCCGCCGGCTCCTTGGCGAGGGCCTTCATGATCGCCTGATCCAGCCACGGGGGTACGCCCTCCCGCCGGTCCTTGAGCGGAGGCACCGCCTCGGTGAACAGCTTCGCGATGATCGCCTGGGTGGTCGGGCCGACGAAGGGGGCGCTCCCCGCGACCATCTCGTAGAGCATGGCACCCAGCGAATAAATGTCGCTGCGTCCATCGAGGTTGGTTTCGCCGCCGGCCTGCTCGGGGCTCATATAGGTCGGGGTGCCAACCGCGGTGCCGGTCTGGGTCAGGTTGCCGGCCACGGCCGCGGTAACGGCCTTGGCGATGCCGAAGTCGGTTACCATCGCTTCGCCCTCATGCAGCATCACGTTTTCGGGCTTGATGTCCCGGTGCACGATCTGCTGCCGGTGGGCGTAGTCGAGCGCCGTCGCCACCGCGCGAGCGATCCGCACCGCGTCCTCCAGCGGGATCTGGTGCTCCCGTTCCAGCCGCTGCCGCAGTGATTCCCCCTCGATGAACGGCATGACGTAGTAGAGGAGGTCGCCGGCCTGGCCGGAGTCGTACAGCGGCACGATGTGGGGGTGCTGGAGCCGCGCGGCGATCTGGATTTCCCGCAGGAACCGCTCCGAACCCAGGCTCAGCGTCAGCTCGGGATGGAGCACCTTGAGAGCAACCGAACGCCGGTAGCGGGGGTCCTGCGCCAGGAACACCGTGGCCATGCCGCCGCGGCCCACCTCCCGCTCGAGGGTGTAGCGGTCGGCAATCGAACTCTGAAGGCGGGTCTGGAGATCAGTCATGGAGGTCGGTGATAATAGCGCAGTTCCCGGGGGGAGGCGAGGGCCCGGAGACCTCCTTGATCAGGGCAAGGTGCCCCTGCCTCGAGCGGCGCTGGCTCTCGCCCCGAGGGTGCGGAAGTCCGGCATATGAACGATGAGGCCACGGTCGGCGGTGTTCTTCGAATAGCCGGCAACCAGCTGGTCGTTGTAGTGGTTGAGCGAAAAATCGAACGGGTTGGACAAATCGTCGTCGAGAATCTCGAGGTCGGTGTCGGCCATGGTGAGTTTCCCGATGCGCAGGGTGCCGCCCCGGAAGTACATGTAGTTCGAGGCCGCGCCGTCGGGCGGATGCAACGGCGCGGTGGAATCGGCGCCGCCGAACGTCTGAGCGATCCGCCCGGGCTCGACCTGGATGGCCGACAACCGCCCCTGAATGCGGGGCGGCGGCAGAATCCCCGTCGGGTCGAGCAGGAAGTCGTCCTGGTCGATCCGCGCTCCATAACCCGGGCGCAGCGTGATCAGGCCCGCGACGTGGACCCCGAAGAACCGCATGAGTCCCCGGACGTTCACCCCGATCACCTTGACCGCGGTGGGATGGATCCGGATCTGCCCCTCCGGGGTGAGCGAAATCGCGGCGCGGATCCGGAACGGCATCCCGTTCATGGTGCCGGTCTGGATCAGCTGATCGCCATCGGTCGTCACCCGGAGATTCTTGAGGGGGGAGTTCGGGTACCCGAACACATGGCGATTGAGCAGGGTGCTGAGGCTCGCCGTGTCGATGTCGATCCGGGCCGAGCCGATGCGGAGGGTGAATGATTGGTTGTCGTCGAGCGCGGCCGGGAGGTTTGGTCGCGTGGGGAGGAGCGCACCGCGCAGCTGCCTGATATGCAGGACGATACCGTCCTCGATGTGGAGATCCACATTGTGCATCTCCCCCTGGACCGCAGTCGCCGAATCGGGGCCGCTGGAGAGAGCAGCCGGCGCGTCGCCCTCCCCGGAAACCGCTAACGGCTGCGCCCGCCGGCAGCCTGCCGGGGCCACTCCGATGAGGACCGCGAGGAGGGCGGCCCTACCAGTCAGCGCACGTATATGTAGAGCCCGACGAGGCCCACACCGGCACTCACGACCGTGACCACGCTCTCTCTGATGAGCAGGCCGGTAATGATCCCGGCCGCACCCACGACCATCAGCGCCACGCCGGGGCCGCGGTGACGGATACCTGAAGACGCGACGGTGGCGAATGGGTAGCGCGCCGGGACGGCATCGGACACCGGCGCCGGGGAGATTCCGAGGCGAGCCGAGCCGACCAGTGACTGGTCAAGCCGGAGCGGGGCCGAGGCGGTCCTGGCCGAAAACCCATTCTCGGGGAGGGTGGCGACCGCGCCAGCGAGCGCTGGGCGCGGGGGCTGCAACGAGCTGGCTGAGGGCGCCTGGGCACGCGCGGTGCCCGAACCGAAGGCCAGGAGCGCGCAAACACCTGCAAGCATTGAAACGCGAGACATCGAGATCTCCCGAGTTGGGGTACGCCACCGACACAATCGCCGTCACCGGCCCCTAGGGGCTCCGCGACTTGCGAATGACGCGCAGGAGCAGGAGCAGCACGACGGCGCCGATGAACGCGACGAAGATCGTGCCGCCGATGCCACCGAAGGGAACCTGGATGTGCAACGCGCTGAAGAGCCAGCTGCCCAGAAAGGCGCCGACGATGCCGATGACGATGTCGCCCAGGATTCCGTAGCCGACGCCGCCAACGACAACACTGGCCAGCAACCCGGCGACCAGACCTACGATGAGCAGGGTGAGCAAATCCATGAAAACCTCCGGCTAGAAGGGCGCTATTGGCAATTCCCTATTTGACCGCGACGGTCAAGGGCCCGTTCAGTTTGACGACCATCGGCGTTCCCGCGGCCACGACGACGTCGCGATTTGCGGTCTCGACGGCAACCGCGGCACCGGCTCCGCCGCCTACGACCGCGCCGATGATAGTGCCCTTCGAGTTTCCGCCGATGATCCGGCCGGCGATGCCGCCGATCACCGCGCCGGCAGCAGTCTTCTCCACCTCGGTGGCGCCGACGCCGCGTCCCTTGAGGGTGTGAGCCATCGAGGTAATGCCGGCCGAGACCGGGTACGTCTGGCCCCCGACGGTCACCGAGCTCACCAGCACCGTGATTCTTCCATCGGCCTTGCTCTTGTCGTTGGCCGGCTGCAGCTCGGTGATGGTCAGATTGAGCGTCGAGCCGGCGGGAATCACGACCCGGCCCCGGCCATCTTTCACGTCGCTCGAGATGCTGGCGGTGAAAGTTTCGCCCGCCTTGTCCTTCCGCGAGGAGATGGTGCGCTGGGTGGTCGCGTCGATCTGGGTGCCGGATTCAAGCGTGAGGCTTCTGCTGGGGCTCGGCGTTGGACGCGACGCGGGACTCGGTGCGGGCCGGTCGTTGAGCCGGTAGCTGCTGTCGGCCTTGGCCAGCTCGACGCTGCGAGCGCTGTCGGCGGCCGACTGCGGCCTACCCTTGCCGCAGGCCACCAGGCCGGCCACTGCAAGCCCTGCGAGAATTGTCCTTCTCATCGTGCGCTCCGTTTGTTCGATGACCA
>JBGPVQ010000287.1:0-4341 GCA_041491785.1 Gemmatimonadota bacterium
CGCTCGACCAGGTCAACGCGAAAAACTTCGACTCGCTTAAAGTGGCCTGGCAGTGGAACGCCGGGGCGTTCGGCAGCGACGAGTACTACCGCACCACCCCGCTCTACGCCAACGGCCGTCTCTTCACCGTGGCCACCACCCGCCGAGTGGCGATGGCGCTCGACCCCGCCACCGGCGAGACCCTCTGGATGTGGCGCCTGGACGAAGGGATCCGCTGGCAGAAGGCGCCGCGCCAGTTTGCCGGTCGCGGGCTGGCCTATTGGACCGACGGCAGGGACGAACGCGTCATCGTCGTAACGCCGGGCTACCACCTCGCCTCGCTCAACGCGAAGACCGGCATCCCCGACCCCAAGTTCGGGAAGAACGGCGTGGTGGATCTGATGCCCGGGCTGGGGCTCCCGATGGTTCCGCTCGCGGTGGACGACTCCGGCTCGCTCATCATCAGCGACGCCGCCCCCGCCCGGCAGGCGCGCCCGGGGGAAACCTGGGACCCGGTCAAGAAGCTCGGTGCCGACGGCACCGTCGGAATTGATCCCGCGCTGGGCGAGATCGCCAACAGCTCCCCCGCCATCGTGGTGAACGACGTGATCGTGGTGGGGAACTCATCGATTCACGGCTACTACCCGATCCGCTTCCGTAACATCCCCGGCTTCATCCGCGGGTTCGACGTCCGCACCGGGAAGCAGCTCTGGAAATTCAATCTCGTCCCCCAACCCGGCGAGTTCGGCGCCGAGACCTGGCTCAACGGCTCCAAGATCGGGACCGAAGGCGTGGGCAAGAACGACGCCTGGGCCACCTACTCCGCCGATGCCGAGCTGGGCCTGGTCTACATCCCGGTGGGCATGCCGCTGCTGGACGAGTACGGCGGCCACCGGCCGGGGGACAATCTCTTCGGCACCAGCCTGGTGGCCCTGGACGTCAAGACCGGGAAGCGGAAGTGGCACTTCCAGATGGTGCACCACGACATCTGGGACTACGACAACCCGATGGCGCCGAATCTCCTCGACGTCACCGTGGATGGGCGGCCCCGGAAGATCATCGCCCAGACCACCAAGCAGGGCTGGGCCTACGTCTTCGACCGGGCGACCGGAACACCGATCTGGCCGATCGTGGAGACGCCGGTGCTGCAGAGCGAAGTGCCCGGCGAGCGCACCGCGCCCACCCAGCCGATTCCCAGCAGACCGGCGCCGTACGCGCAACAGGGACTGCTGGAGACCGACCTCATCGATTACACCCCGGCCATCAAGGATTCGGCGTTGAAGATCGCGAAGCGCTGCCGGATGGGACCCTGGTTCATTCCGGCCTCGCTCGCCGACGGCACCGGGGCGAGCGGCTACAAGTGCTCCTGGTACGCGCCGGGCGCCGGCGGCGGCGTCAACATCGACGGCGGGTCGGCGGCGGATCCCGAAACCGGCAAGCTCTACGTCGGGGCGATCAGCGGGCTCAGCACTATCCAGGTGAAGAAGGATCCCTGCTCGGAATTCCGCTACAGCTCACCCCGCGACAACTGCGGACTGATCGGCGCGCTGCCGCCTCCGCCCGGCTACCAGCCGCCGACCAGCCGGGGCGGGAGCTTCGAGGCGCGGGGCGCCCTCTCCCAACTGGGTGGCGTATCCATCCTGAAGCCGAGGCCGCTCGGCGGCATTACCGCCTACGACTTGAATTCGGGAGACCGGGCCTGGTGGGCCCCCAACGGGGGGACGAGTCCGGTCACCAGCACCGACCGGCTGTTCGCGGGAGTCGAGCTGCCGCCGGCCCCTGGGCGGGGGATGGCGCAGGTCATCACGACCAAGACGCTGGTGATCTACGGAACCGGCCGGGGCGGCGGGGTGCCGGATTCGGAGCCCCGACTCTACGCGCTGGACAAGGCCACCGGCAAACCGGTCGGGGCGGTCGAGGTTCCCGGCCGTACCACCGCAGTCCCTATGACCTTCATGCACCAGGGCCGCCAGTACATCGTCTTCGCGACCGGCGCGGGAGAGAACACCTCGCTGGTGGCGCTCCGGCTTCCCTAGCGCCCGTTGGTCGAGGCCTTCCCCGCGGGGAAGATTTCCTTGAACGCGGTGACGAAGCGGGTCATCTCATCTCCGGTTCCGATGGAGATTCGGAGGTGCTCCGGCACCGCCGTGAAGGGCCGGCCCACCAGCACTCCTCGCTTCCGGAATTCCTCGACCACCGGTGCCACCGGCCGCCGGACCTGGACCAGGAAGAAGTTTGCGTCGGAGGGAACCACCGGATAACCGTGGGCCTCGAGCTCCGCCATGGTCTTGCCGCGCAGCTCCAGCGTCACCCGCTTGACCCACGCCTGAGACCCGGTGTCCTTGAGCGCGGCCACCCCGCCCCACTTCACGATGGCGTTGATACTGCCGACGCTGTACGGCCGCATCCGCTGCAGCAGCCCCTTCGGCGCCACCGCATAGCCCAGCCGCATTCCCGCCAGCGCCGCGATCTTGGAGAACGTCCGGGTTACGATGACCTGCCGCCCCTCCAGCACGTAGGGGATCGAGGTGGCGTAGTTGGGATCGTCCACAAAGTGGTGGTAGGCCTCGTCGATGAGCACCGGCACGTCGTTGGGAATCCCGTCGAGCAGCTGGGCCACCTCCTGTTTCGTCACCACCCGCCCGGTGGGGTTGTTTGGGCTGCAGAGGTAGACCAGGCCCACGTCCCGGTAATTCGCGTGGACCGCGGCGATGGTGGCCGCAATGTCCTGCCGAAAATCCGGAAGCAGCGGCAGCTTGATCTGGTCGGCCTTGAGCGCGGTCACGTGCTGGTACAGCACATCGTAGGAAGGCTCGGCCCCCACGATCTTCCGGTCACCCATCAGCAGCGCGGTGCACGCCACGTCGAGAATCTCCCCCGATCCGGCGCCCAGCAGGACGTTTTCCGGCTTCACGCCGTGGAGCCTGGCGATCTCCTCGGTGATGCCGCCGTCGGGATATCCGTAGCGATTGGCATACTTGAAGGCGTCGGTCATCGCCTTCATGACCGATTCGGGCGGCCCGTACGGATTCTCGTTGTTGGCGAGCTTGGCGAACGCGTCGTACTCGTCCACCGTGGGCTGGCGCCGGAGCGCCGGGTTCTGCCGAAGCGACCAGAGCCGGGCGCCGGGCTTGAGCGTGAGAAGCCCGACGGCGGTGGCCACTCCGCCGAAGAAGCGCCGTCGCGAGACCGGATGTACTACGTCCATTGCGACCCCCTTCTCATGCCCATGAGAGATCGTGTTTCGCAATCGGCAGCGAGCGAACCCGCTTGCCGGTGGCTTCGAAAATGGCGTTGCAGAGCGCCGGAACCACCGGCGGGAGCGCCGGCTCCCCCAGTCCGGTGGGCGGAAAGTCCGTCTTCCGGAAATACACTTCCACCGGGGGCGCCTCGATCAGCCGGAGCAGCGGGAAATCATGGAAATTGCTCTGGACCGTCTTGCCCCCCTCAATGGTGATTTCCTGCCGGAGCGCCTCGGCGATCCCGTCGAGCACCGAGCCCTGCACCTGGTTTTCCGCGTTGCTCGGGTTGATCACCTCGCTGCCGATATCGCCGGCCACCCACACTTTTTCCACCGTCACCACCCCGCGCCGGCTCACGCTCGCCTGCACCACCTCCGCGAAGTGGCCTCGATGGCTGAAGTGGAACGCCATCCCCATCCCGGTGCCGCGGGCCTTCGGGCGGGAGGTCCACCCCGACTTTTCCGCCACCAGCTCGAGTACGCCGCGCATCCGTGCCGCATCGAGGCCGCCCTCTCCGGCCTGACCCGCGGCCAGCAGATCCAGCCGGAATTGCAGCGGATCCTTCCCGGCCGCGTGCGCCAGCTCGTCGAGGAACGACTGCATCACGAAGGCGACCCCGTTGCTGGTGGGGGCGCGCAGCGGTCCGGTGGGTACCCCCAGCGGCATCACCGAGGCGTCGAGGGCGTAATTCGGCACGAAGCGCTGAGGGAACTCCGTCGGCCCCAGCCCCGCGCTCGAGGCGAACCGCTCTCCCTCACCGAAGGACACGAAGTGGTTGCGCCACGCCACCAGTCTGCCCCCGGCGTCCACCCCGCCGGTGAGATAATGGAATCCGGCGGGACGGTAGAAGTCGTGGCGAAGGTCGTCTTCCCGGGTCCAGAGAAGTTTGACCGGCACCCCCACCTGTTTCGCGATCGCTGCCGCCTCCACCATATAGTCGTTGTTGAGCCGCCGGCCGAAGCCGCCGCCGCTCCGGGTCAGATGGATTGTGATGTCGGTCTCCGCAATGCCGAGCGTCCGGGCCACCAGCCCGCGCCCCCCCTGCGGCGTCTGGGTCGGCGCCCAGATCTCCATTTTCCCGTCCTTGAAATGCGCCGTGCAGTTCTGCGGCTCCAGCGGC
>JBGPVQ010000288.1:0-4337 GCA_041491785.1 Gemmatimonadota bacterium
ATCGAGGTGGATCACCACCGGCAGCCCCAGCGCCGTGAGATCGAGGTCGATCGTCGAGACCTCCTGCAGCCCGACCACGTTGGGCCGCTCCCGGGCGATGGTCCGCGCGAACGCCTTGGCCCGGGCGGGGTAGTCGGTCTGGCCCAGCGTCTGGATGGCGCCGAGCAAGGCGGGGATGTCGTCGCTGGGATCGGGAGAGGCGAGCGCGCCGATCACCGCGTCCACGTCCGCCCCCACGTACATGTTCTGGGTCATCACGGCCACGCCGGCGGGGGCCCCGAAACGGGACACCCCCAGGTCGGGCGGGGGGACGGGTGGGGTGGGGGCGGTCAGGTTGGAATCGGAGCAGGCCGCGGCGGCGGCCAGCCCCAGTACAATGAGGCTGCGATACGGGCGTTTCATGGAGCGCTCCTGCGGATTGGGGTGGTGAGCCGAACCGGCGCAGGAACACTCGGCAGGGCGGGTCAAGCGAGAATCAAGCGGGACGTGGGATGGCGCTCTGACGTCTTGACGTCAAGACGCTATAACGCTATTTTCCCGCCATGCCTAGCCTCAAGCGTGCCACTGTCTATTTCGACCCCACGCTCCACCGGGCGCTCCGGATCAAGGCCGCCTCGACGGAGCGGAGCCTCTCCGATCTGGTCAATGCCGCCATCCGCGCGAGCTTGGCGGAAGATGCCGAGGACCTGGCGGCCTTTGCCGCCCGGGCCAAGGAACCCTCGCTGGCCTTCGAGGATGTTCTCAAGGACCTGAAGCGGCGTGGCAAGCTATAGCCTCGAGATCAAACGGTCCGCCGCAAAAGAGCTCTCCCAGCTCCCCCGGAAGGATCGGGGGCGGGTCATCGCGCGTATTGAGGCGCTCGCCCAGGACCCCCGGCCGGCCGGCGCCGAGAAGTTGTCGGGCCAGGAGCGGTATCGCGTCCGGCAAGGGGATTACCGGATTCTCTACGAGATCGAGGATCAGGTGCTGCGGATCATGGTGGTGAAGATCGGGCACCGGCGCGAAGGGTACCGAGGCTGATGCGCCGGAGGCGGTCGGGGCGGATTAGCCAGGGCCTTGGAGCGCGTCACTGCCGCGACGCCTGGTCGAGTGAGCCCGCAACCAGGTCGCCAGCCGCTTCTCGGGAAGGCTTCCGTCCGCCGAGGCCACCATCGCCCGAACGACCTCGGTCTCGTCCGCCTCGAAGCGCCAGCCATTGAGCTCGAGGAACACCACCATCACCACGAAGGCCACCCGTTTGTTGCCATCCCGGTAGGGGTGACTGCCGCTCAGGCCAAAGCCATAGGCGGCCGCCAGCGCAGCGAGGCCGGTCTTCGGCTGGTAGTGCCACTTCTGCCGCGGGCGCGCGAGCGCCGCTTCCCGGGCGTTCTCGTCCCGAATGCCCGCCAAGCCCCCATGCTCACGGAGTTGGTCGAACTGGATGGCGTCCACGACCAGGCGGTCGACCCACCTCGGCTCCGCCACGAGCTATTGGGCGAGCTGCCTAAGGGCGTTCCGGTACTTCTTGGCCGTTTTGACAGCGAGGGCCAGGGCCTTCTCGACCGCGGGGTCGTAGGGGCTCAGCAAGATCCCCAGCTCAGTCTCGACAGCGAGCACGCGATCCCCGACCCCCAGATTCAGCCGGTCGGCCATGTCCTTGGGCAAGGTGGCCCCCACCGATCCTCCGACTTGGCGGAGCTTGACCTCACGGACCATGGGGCCTCCCCTGCCGAGTAGCAACCCGCACTTCGCCAGTAGCATATGTGTGCTACTCTGGCAAGGACAGTCGAGCCCGCGCTTGAGGAATGCGCCGGGATCGTCAAGCCGTACAATCGGGTACCTACAAGATCTTCTAGGTCCGCCCACCCCAGGATTGGCGCGACCTCGCGCCGGGTGGTATTGTCGCAACGGGGCGTTCCGAGCTGGGATCTCGTTGCACAATGGGGTCGGTCTTCTGATGGCTGCCGGCATACTGTCATTCCGGATCGGGCTGATCGCGACCGCTCTCACGATCGGTGGCTGGAGCGCCGCCCAAGGCCAATTGGTCTATCGGGCGGACGCCCAGGTTGCGTCGCGCTACCTGTGGCGGGGCATGCGGCGCACCGACCGGTCGGTATTCCAATCGGATGTCGCCTTGGGCTTCCAACGAGGGCTCCACTCCCTCACCGCCGGCGCCTGGCTCAATAGCGAGTTACACAATGCCCGCCCTGGTGGGGTCTCCGACCGTCCCGTCGGCCACTGGGGGCCCAGCGAAACCGATCTCTGGCTGCAGTACTCCGGTGGAGCCGGCCACCTGCGCTGGTCGGCGGGTGCCATCGAGTACCGGCTGACGACGCCCGGAGCCGATCCGCGGGCCACCGAGGTCTACGGCGAAGTCCTTTCCGAATCGGGCCGCTGGATTCCCCGCATCGGGCTCTGGCACCGGACCGGCCGGAGCGGTGCAACCTACCTGGAGACCGGATTCTCCTTTCTGCATTTCGTGAATCCGTTCACCGGACCCTACGCCACCTGGACCACCACCGCGCTGGCCGGCCTGCAGCTCACCCAGCGAAACACCATGGTTCCGGCCGATTGGTTGCCGGCCCCCGCGGGCAAGGGCCTCACCCACGTGGGGCTCTCCAGCATCATCCGCCTTTCCAAGAGCATCGGCCCGGTGGCCGGCTTCGTGAGCTTCGGGCTGTACCTCCAGGCCAGTCGCGATTCGGTGCTGCGGCTGCGCAGCAGCTCCGCGGCCACCAATCGGCTGCTGCACCTCTGGGCCCCCGTGGAGTTCGGCGTAAGCATTCCGCTCCGGAGGCCGGAATGACCGCCCGAAGCCTCATTTTCCCCCTGGCCCTGCTGCTGAGCGGCGTGCGGTGCTCGGCGTTTCACGCCCGCATTCTGCCCGCGCCGGTGTCCCCGGTGCTCCCGTCTCCCACACTCAAGGGCTTTCGCGCCGGAGTGGGCCGAGCCGACATCACCCCGCCCCCCGGCGTGGGCCTTTCGGGCAGCGGTCCGGAAGGGAGGCGCTCGGTGGGATATCGCCTCCGGTTGTACGCCCGGGCGATGGTGCTGGAGGACAAGTCGGGAGAGCGGATCGGCTTCGTGATTACCGATCTTCCCCACATGTCGCCCAACCTGCACCGCCTGGTGGCGGAGCGGGTGCTCGATTCCACCGGCCTGGGCGCCGACCGGCTGATCCTGGCCTCGACCCACTCGCATTCCGCGCCCGGGCACTTCTACGCGGAGCGACAGTACAACCAGAACACCGCTCGGCTGGCCGGCTACGAGCCGCGGATGGTGGATTTTCTGGTCACCCGGATCTCCGCCGCGGTCCTTCAAGCGTACGGAGCGATGGCGCCGGCACGGATCGCCTGGGACACCACGACGATCGTGGGCGCCACCCGCAATCGCAGCTTCGAGGCCCATTGCCGGAACGGGGCCGATCGAGCCGACATCTGCCGGACCCCCACGGTCGAGTACGCCACCACCCACGCGGTGGATACCGTGCTCATCATGCTGCGGGTCGACAGCGCCAGTGCCGACCCGGCGGTCCAGGAAACCCGCCCCATCGGGGCGCTCAGCGTCTTCGCGGTCCACGGCACCGTCAACCCGACCATCAACACCCTGCTCGACGCCGACGTGCACGGCATCGTCGAGCGCAGGCTCGAGCAATACATCGAGAGCCTGTGGCCGAGCTCGTCGACGCCGAGGCCGCGGGCGGTGCACCTGTTCGCCAACGGCGCCATGGGCGATGCCTCGCCCACCTGGGACTCGACTTCACGCTGCCCCCTGGCGGCCCCCCGGCGGGTGGATTCCCTGCCGATCCCCCGCGGCCCGCGGGGTACCTGGGACTTCGTGGATCCGGCTCCTCGGGTCGCCGAGGCGTGCCTGGGGCAGGCCGATCGCGACCTCGAGCGGGTGGGCAGTCAGATCTCCCAGAGGGCCATCGAGTTGTTCAAACGGCTGGGGAATTCGCTCAAGGACACCGCCACCATCCGCCGAGCGTTTCGCACCGTGTGGCTGCCGGGGCTGTCCGGCCTGTGCTCGAGGCCGGTCATCGGCGCCGGGGCGGCCGCCGGCGCGGAGGACGAGCCGACCCGGGTTAGGGGGTGGCGCTGGCTGTTCTGGCCGTTGTTGCCGCTCGGCGTGGAGGAAGGGGGCAGCGCGATACAGGTTCGGGAGGGAAACTGTCAGTCTCCCAAGCGCGAGCTGCTGGACCCGCTCCAGTCCCGCTTTGTGGTCGGCGAGCATGGATTTCCCGAGACGGCGCAGATTTCCGTGGTGCGCATCGGGTCGCTAGTTATTGCAACCGCCCCCGCGGAGCCCACCACCGTGGTCGGGGCGCGCTGGCGCCGGGAAATCGAGGCGGGAGCCCG
>JBGPVQ010000289.1:0-4332 GCA_041491785.1 Gemmatimonadota bacterium
CCATATCTCGGACATGTCGTGGACCAAGCGGGTCCAGCACCCGTCGGAGGTCGTCAAGAAGGGCGACGGGGTGGACGTGATCGTCCTCAACATCGACGCCGAGAACAAGCGGATCTCCTTGGGGCTGAAGCAGGCCGAGGAAGATCCCTGGCTCCGGATCGGCGAGACCTACCCCGTGGGCACCAACATGCGTGCCCGGGTGGTCCGCCTCATGGACAAGGGTGTCGTGGTCGATCTAGGGAACGATCTGGAGGGGTTCGTCCCGATGTCCCAGCTCGGGACCGAGACGCCGGTCGAGAACCCCGGAGACGCGGTGAAGGAGGGCCAGCCGCTCGAGGTGCAGGTGCTCGAGGTGGACCCGATTCACCACCGGATCGTTGTCGCGGTCACCGCCTATCCCGACGAGCCGTTCGAAGCTCCGCCGCCCCGCCCGGTGCCGCCGCCCGATGAGGAGATGCCCGAGTAGCTCCGCGGGGTCTCCTCGCCGCCCATGCCGACGCCCCGGGAACTCCTCGACGATCTGCACCGCCGCCAGGCGGAAGCCGAGCAGGGCGGCGGGTCGGCGCGCGTGGCCCAGCAGCACGCCAAGGGGAAGCTCACCGCGAGAGAGCGGCTCGACCTCCTGCTCGACGAGGGCAGTTTCGTCGAGCTGGACCGCTTCGTTACCCACCGCGGCACCGAATTCGGCCTCGAAAAGCAGCGATACCCGGGTGATGGGGTCGTAACCGGCTCCGGCCGGATCGACGGCCGGCTGGTCTATGTGTTTTCCCAGGACTTCACCGTCTTCGGCGGCTCGCTCTCCGAAACCCACGCCCAGAAGATCTGCAAGGTGATGGACCTCGCCCTACGCAACGGCGCGCCCATCATCGGCCTCAACGACTCCGGCGGGGCACGCATCCAGGAAGGGGTGGCGTCGCTCGGTGGCTACGCGGACATCTTCCTCCGCAACACCCTCGCCTCCGGCGTGGTTCCCCAGCTCTCGGCCGTTCTCGGCCCGTGCGCCGGCGGGGCGGTGTACAGCCCGGCCATCACCGACTTCGTGTTCATGGTGCGGGGAGTGAGCTACATGTTCGTCACCGGGCCCAACGTGGTCAAAACCGTCACCCACGAAGAGGTGACGTTTGAAGCGCTGGGCGGGGCGGACGTCCACGCGGAAACCTCCGGGATCGCCCACGGGGTGTTCGGATCGGAGGCGGAATGCCTGGCTGCGCTCCGCGAGTTGGTGGGGTTTCTTCCGTCCAACAATCTCGACGAGCCGCCCGCTCGCCCTCCCGACGACCCCGCCGACCGAAGGGAAGAGACTTTGCTCACGGTCATCCCGGTGGCGCCCGCCACCCCATACGACATGCACGAGGTCATCCGCGATGTCGTGGACCATGGGCAGTTTTTCGAAATCCACGGGGCCTACGCGCAGAATATTCTGGTCGGGTTCGCCCGGCTCGGAGGTCAGCCGGTCGGCGTCATCGCCAATCAACCGGCGGTGCTCGCCGGGGTCCTCGACATCAACGCCTCGGTCAAAGCGGCCCGCTTCATCCGTTTCTGTGACGCCTTCAACCTGCCGCTGGTGACCTTCGTCGACGTCCCCGGGTTCCTCCCGGGCGTCGCCCAGGAACATGGCGGGATCATCCGGCACGGCGCCAAGCTGCTCTACGCCTATTGCGAAGCCACGGTGCCCAAACTCACGGTCATCACCCGGAAGGCGTATGGCGGGGCCTATGACGTCATGAGCTCGAAGCACATCCGGGGCGACCTCAACCTCGCCTGGCCCTCTGCCGAGATCGCGGTCATGGGTCCCCGGGGAGCCGTCGAAATCCTCTACAAGGACGAAATCGCCAAGGCCGCCGATCCCGCGGCCCTGATGCAACAACGGATCGACGAGTACACCCGGACCCTCGCCAATCCCTACAAGGCCGCGGCCCGGGGCTTCATCGATGACGTCATCGATCCGCGGGACACCCGGCCCCGCCTGATTGAAGCGCTGCGAGCGCTCCGGACCAAGCGTGACGTCAATCCCCGGAGGAAGCACGGCAGCATTCCGCTCTGAACTTCATGGCGCAAAGTACTTGACGAAAGCCAGGCACCGCCCCAGATTGGGGAGAACCCCTTGGGAGACCGGTCATGTCCCGCCTGGTGGAGTTCTTCTACCCGCTGCCTGCCCCTCGGCCTACCGCCGGTGCGGTGTTTCGGTGGTGGGAATCGCGGCGGTTGGATTACAACCTCATCGTCGGTGCCAGCGGCTGCGCCACCATCGTCGTCACCACGCTCATCCAGGTATTGCCCGGAAACTCGGGACCACCCCCCTGGAGGCTGATCCTCGCCGGGACGGTGGCGTACGGGCTCCTGGCCAACCTCTTCTATCTCCTGGGGCCCCTGATTGAGCTGGCCATGTACCGGCTCTGGGGAAAGGAAGCGCCCCGGGCCGGTCCGGCGCTGTTCCGCCAGGGTCTTCTATTCTCCATCGGACTCACCCTCTTCCCGATCGCCCTGGCGGGCCTCGGGTGGATTCTCCACCTCGCGGCCCGTCTGCTCGCCTAGACCCCCACCGCCTCCGGTGTAGTTTCTAGCTGCCTCCCCCGAGGCGGGTAGCCGTAGTGTTCCGTGCCGACTCCGGAGACCGCTCGACCGATGAGACTGCAACCCAGGCCGGCGCACCCGCTCGCCCCCGGCCCGAGGCAGCGCGAGCCGTGAAGGTGACCCGCGTGTTGGTGGCCAATCGCGGCGAGATCGCGCTCCGGATCATCCGGGCCTGCCACGAGGAGGGGCTCGAAGCGGTGGCGGTGTACTCCGCCGCCGACGCGTCCAGCCTCCACGTGCGGGCGGCGGATGCGGCGCTGCCCATCGGCGCCGCGGCTCCCTCGCAGAGTTACCTCCTCATCGATGCCCTCGTCGACGCCGCGCGGGCCAGTGGGGCGCAAGCCATCCACCCTGGTTACGGATTCCTCTCCGAGCGCGCCGCATTTGCCGAGGCGGTCGAGCAGGCCGGTCTGGTGTTCGTGGGGCCCCCGTCCTCCGCCATTCGCGCCATGGGGGACAAGACCGAGGCTCGCCGCCGGATGCTCGCCGCCGGGGTGCCGGTCGTGCCCGGCGGATCGGCGCCGGTCGGAGATGAGCGGGAGGGGCGTGCCCTCGCCGAGGAGATCGGGTTTCCGGTCATCGTCAAAGCGGCGGCCGGCGGAGGAGGGAAGGGGATGCGGGTGGTTGCCAGCGCCGCGGAGCTTCCCGGGGCGCTCCGGTCCGCTGCGGCCGAGGCCCTCAAGTCATTCGGCGACGCGGCGGTCTATCTCGAGAAGTACATCGATCGCCCCCGTCACATCGAGATCCAGCTCCTGGCCGATGCTCAGAAGACGATCCACCTGGGCGAGCGGGAATGCTCCATTCAGCGGCGGCACCAGAAGCTGTTGGAGGAAGCCCCGTCTCTCGGGGTTACGCCGAACCTCCGCCGCGAGATGGGCCGGGCCGCGATCGCCGCCGCCGCCGCAGTGGAGTATCGCGGTGCGGGAACCTGTGAATTCCTCCTCGCGGCCGATGGAGCCTTCTACTTCCTCGAGATGAACACCCGCATTCAGGTGGAGCATCCGGTCACCGAGCTGGTCTATGGGGTGGACCTGGTCCGGGAACAGCTCCGGATCGCCCGCGGGAAGCCGATGACCATTACCGAGTGGCCCCTGGCGCCCCGGGGACACTCCATCGAGTGCCGGATTACCAGCGAAGACCCCGCCAACGGGTTCCTCCCCTCCACCGGGCGGATCGCCTATCTTCGCCCTCCCTCGGGTCCCGGAGTCCGGTGGGATGCTGGCGTCGGCGCCGGGGACGACGTGACACTGCACTACGATTCGCTGCTCGCCAAGCTCATCGTGCATGCCGAAGACCGCCCGGCGGCGCTCCGGCGAATGGGTCGAGCCCTGGACGAGCTCATCGTGGTCGGGGTCACCACCAATCAGGGGTTTCATCGCCGGCTTCTGGCGGATCCCGCGTTCCAGCGCGGTGAAGTGGACATCCAGTTCCTCGATCGGCGTCCCGACTTGCTGACCCGCGCGCCCGACGAACACCGCGATCTCCGGATCGCGGTGGCCGCGGCGCTGGCCGAGGACGAGCGCCGCCGCGGGCAGAAGCCGGCGGTGGCCGGTGGGGGCGCTGCCCCGAGCGCCTGGACCGCCGCGGCCCGGCAGGACGCGCTGCGGTGAGTGCGGCGGTCCGGATCCGTGCCATCGCGGCGGGCGGCGACGGGGTCGGCGAGCTCGCGGACGGTCGAACCGTATTCATCCCTCGCAGTGCCCCGGGCGATCTGGTCGAGGTCCGGGATCTCACCCTCGCCAAGCGCTTCGCACGGGG
>JBGPVQ010000290.1:0-4330 GCA_041491785.1 Gemmatimonadota bacterium
CTGGCCGTCCACTGCCTCTGCGGGCATGTCGTAGGCGTTCCCGCGGACCGAGAGAGTCTGCACCGCACTGGCGCGCGCTACCGCCGTGCCCATGCCGTAGCCGTTGTTCTCGCAGATGAAGACCGCGGGAAGGTCCCAGAGCGAAGCCATGTTGAGCGTTTCGTGGAAGGCGCCGATGTTTGCGGCAGCCTCCCCGAAGAAGCAGACGCTCACCTGGTCGCCGCCGCGGTACTTGATCGCGAACGCCGCGCCCGCGGCGATGGGAATGTGACTCCCCACGATTCCGTGCCCTCCGAGGAAGCCGAGGTTGGCGTCGAACAGGTGCATCGAGCCGCCCTTCCCGTGCGAGCAGCCGGTGGCCTTGCCGAACAGCTCGGCCATGACCGCGCGGGGAGGAATGCCCCGCGCCAGCGCCTGCCCGTGTTCCCGGTACGCGGAGGTGATGTAGTCGTCGGGGCGGAGTCCCGCGATCGCCCCGACGGCCACGGCTTCCTGCCCGATGTAGAGATGGCAGAACCCGCCGATCTTGCCCAGGCTGTACGCCTCTCCGGCCTTTTCCTCGAAGCGGCGGATGAGCAGCATCTGGCGGAGGTACTGCCGGTGCAGGGCCGCGGCGTCGGCGGAAAATTCCTTGCGCTCGGGTTTGGTGGACGTCGCCATCAATTCGATTCCTCGCTGCGCTCGGCGCCGGGGCGTGCCGCGCGCGCCTGCTCCCAGGCGTGGTACGAGGATCGCGTCAACGGGCTCGACTGCACGTGGTCGAACCCCATGCGGAGCCCGATCTCTCGCAACTCCTCGAACTCCTCCGGGGTGTAGAAGCGCGCCACCGGCAAATGGCTGTCCGAGGGACGCAGATACTGCCCCACCGTCAGGATGTTCACGCGGCTCTCGCGGAGATCGCGCATGGCGACCAGCAGCTCATCCCACTCTTCGCCCATGCCGACGATGATCCCCGACTTGGTCAGGCCCTCGGGCGCCATCCGGCGGGCCCGGGCGAGGAGCTCCAGCGCCCGATCGTAGCGGCCGCCCGGCCGCGCCAGGCGGTAGAGCCGTTCCGGCGTTTCGAGATTGTGGTTGAGAATGTGGGGGCGCGCGTCCATCACGAGCTGCAAGGCGCGCGCCGAGCCCTTGAAGTCGGGGATCAACACTTCGACCGTGGTTTCCGGGAGCCGCTCCCGGATTTCGGTGACGCATCCGGCAAAGGCCTCGGCCCCGCCGTTCTCCAGGTCATCCCGGTCCACCGAGGTGATCACGACGTGCTGAAGCCCCATCGCCGCGACCGCCTCGGCCAAGCGCAGGGGCTCGAGCGGATCGAACGCGGTGGGAGTTCCGTGCGCCACCGCGCAATAGGCGCAGTTCCGGGTGCACACATCGCCCAGGATCATGAAGGTGGCGGCCTCGTGGTCCCAGCATTCCCCGATGTTCGGGCAGCGCGCCTCCTCGCAGACGGTGTGGAGCTTGAGCTCCCGCATCATCTGCTTGAGGCGTACGTAATTCGAACCGCCAGGCGCCTTCACCTTGATCCACGCCGGCTTCCGCCCCGGCGCCATCGGCACCGGGATCGGGCGATTCGCCTGGGTGGCCAGGGGGACGCGGGTGAGTTGAACCAGCGGTGCTGCCAAGGGGTCTCCGGAGTCTGGTGAAGCCCCCCAAACTACACCCCCGGGCAGGCGGGGTAAAGCATTGCAGCGCCGAGCGCTAGGCCGCGACCTTCCCCTGTTCCTGGACCACTTCAGCCTCGATGGAGATGCGGACTTCATCGGCGACCACGACGCCGCCGGTCTCCACGACCGGCATGAAGGTCATACCGAACTCGCTCCGCCGCAGCCGGAGGCTGGCACTGAAGCCACCGCGGCGGCTGCCCCAAGGATCCTGAATGACCCCCTCGAGCGAAACCGTCAAGACAATTTCCCGGGTGACATCCCGAATCGTGAGGTCGCCGATCAGGCGGAGCTCGCCGTCGGGCCCGGCCTCGACCCGCCGGCTGTGGAAGGCGATCGTGGGGTAGCGTTCGGCATCGAAGAAGTCGGCGGAGCGGAGATGGACATCCCGCTCCGGATTCCCGGTCGTGATGCTGGCGACGGCGATCGCTGCCTCCACCTGGGCGGTGGTCGGATCGCGTTCGTCCATGCGGACGGTCCCCGTGACCTGGGCGAAGCGTCCTTTGACGGTCGAGATCATGAGGTGTTTGACGGCAAAGCCGACTTGGGTGTGGGCGGGATCGAGCTGCCAGGTGGTGAGGGAGGGCACGGGTGTTCTCCTTGCAAACGGTTTGATAGTTACGTGACAGTAGTAACTATATAATAATAAGTTACTATTGTCAAGTAGGTCCGCGCCCGCTACATTGGTGGGCATGAACGACCATCTTGCCCCCGTGTGCGCCCAGTTCCACCGGGCCATCGAGCTGATCGGCGGCCGCTGGACCGGCGCGATCATCAATGCCCTGCTGCCGGGGCGGGCGCGGTATGCCTCCCTGCGTGGCGCCATCTCCGACATCAGTGACCGAATGCTCTCGGAGCGGTTGCGGGAGCTGGAGGCGGAGGGAATCGTGGTGCGCCACGTCGCCCCGGACACCCCGGTCCGGGTGGAGTACGAGTTGACCAAGAAGGGACTTGCGCTGGAAAAGGCGCTGCGGGCCATCGGCGCGTGGGCGACGGAGTGGATTCCCGCAGCCAAACCTGCGAAAAAGCGCACCGCGTGACCGACCAGCCCGCGAGGGCTCGTGTGTCTTAGCGGTTGAAGAGGGCCAACGCGCGGTGAAGGGTACCCACCACCCCCCAGCCGAGGGGAATCGCCACTCCGGCCCAGGCGGCGGCGAGAATCGGGGACAGACCGGTCGGAGCGGCCGGAGCCGCGGAGCCCCCCGGCGGCACCGCCCCCGGGGAGCTCCCTCCGGAGTCAACGGGGGGCCCCGCGGTCTTCAGGTGATGACGCGAGCCCACCGGCTTCACCGCGAGATTGCAGACAAATCCGACGACCAGGAGGGCCGCCATCAGATAGAGGGTGTGGTTGTATGACTCCGCGTTCGGTACCCCCCGGTCGATTTCGTATTGGCGGATGTAGTTCACCAGCACCGGCCCGAAGACACCGGCCGCCGACCAGGCGGTGAGAAGCCGCCCATGGATGGCGCCGACGTATCGGGTGCCGAAGAGATCCGAGAGGTAAGCGGGAATCGTCGCAAAGCCGCCGCCGTACATGGTCAGAATCACGGCGAAACATCCGACGAAGAGCGGGATGCTCCCGGTCCGCCCCGCGAAGGGCACTGCGGCATAGAGCAAGGTGCCCAACCCGAAAAAGACCGCGTAGGTGGGCCTCCGCCCGATCCGGTCGGACAGCGAAGACCAGAAGAACCGTCCGCCCATGTTGAAGAGGGAAAGTAGCCCCACGAATCCTGCCGCCGCACCCGCGTCGATGCCCCCGCGAAAGACCTCCTGAATCATGGCGCTCGCTTGACCCAGGACGCCGATACCCGCCGTGACGTTGAGGCAGAGCACCGCCCAGAGCAGATAAAACTGCGGCGTGCGGATCGCCTCTTTCGGATGCACGTCGTGGGTGGTGACCAGGGCTCGCGGTGAGGCCGGCGGGGTATAGCCCGCCGGCCGCCAGCCCGGTGCCGGGAGGCGAAACCCGAACGATCCGGCGGTCATCGCTACGAAATAGAGCCCGCCCAGCACCAGGAATGTCTCGCTCACGCCCACCGAGCCGCTGCTGGCAAAGTGCCTCATCAGCCCGGTGGAGAGCGGCGCTGCGATCATCGCCCCGCCGCCGAAGCCCATGATGGCCATGCCGGTGGCCATCCCGCGGCGGTCGGGGAACCAGCGGATCAGCGTGGAGACCGGCGTGATGTACCCGAGCCCGAGGCCGCACCCGCCGAGGACGCCGTAGCCGAGGAGCAGCAGCCAGAGCTGGTGGGTGCGGACGCCTAGGGCTCCGATCCCGAATCCCGCGCCCCAGCAGACCGCAGCGGTCAGCCCGCTGGCGCGCGGCCCGACGTCCTCGAGCCAGCGACCGAAGGTCGCGGCGGAAAGTCCCAGGAAGACGATCGCCAGCGTAAAGACCCAGCCCAGCTGGGTGAGCTTCCAGTCCCCGGGCGCGGCAACGGTGATCCCGATGGCTTTGCTGAGAGGAAGATTGAAGACGCTGAAGGCGTAGGCTTGGCCGATCGAGAGGTGGATCGCGAGCGCAGCCGGGGGAATGAGCCAACGATTGAATCCGGGTCCGGCGATCAGCCGGTCTTTGGCAAGGAAGCCCGGCATTAGCGCTCGAGGAGCAACGCGTCGAGCAGCCCGCGATAGTCCGCCAGCTGTTTGTCATGCTGCGCCCCGGTGGC
>JBGPVQ010000291.1:0-4328 GCA_041491785.1 Gemmatimonadota bacterium
AGGGCCCAGGGGGCGGTCCGGACGATGTACTGATTCGCCTCGGTGACCAGCACCCACGCCGCCTCGGCACCGCCCTTCACGTCGAAGGCATCCATTGCGTGGGCGTAGGCCTGGACCGCCCGAACGCCCGCCTCATCGAGCGGGGTGGGAGTCTCGACCGCGGGAACCACGCCGTCGCGGTACTTGGCCAGCATCGCGAGCGAGCGGGAGGCCAGGTTGCCCAGCCCATCCGCCAGATCCGCGGTGTAGCGCTCGTCGAATCGCTCCCAGGTGAAGTTGCCGTCACCCTCGAAGCCCACCTCCCGGAGCAGGAAATAGCGCAACGCGTCGGGGCCGTGCCGGGCGATCGCCTCGTCGACGCTCACCGCGGTCCCGCTGGACTTCGAAACCTTCGCGCCTTCCCATTGCACGTAGCCGTGTGCCCAGACCTTCCGGGGCAGCGGCAATTCGGCGGCGAGGAGCATCGCCGGCCAGAGACAGCAGTGGAGCCGGGTGATGCCCTTGCCGATGACGTGGACGTCCGCGGGCCAGAGCCGCTCCCATCCCGGCTCGGGAAATCCCGCCGCCGTGATGTAGTTGATCAGCGCGTCGAACCAGACGTACACCGTGTGCTCGGGATCGCCGGGGAAGGGAATCCCCCAGGGGAAGCGAGCCCGGGAAATCGAGACGTCCTCGAGTCCTCCTTCGAGCACCCTCACCACTTCGTTTCTACGAATTTCCGGCTCCACCGCGAATTCGCCGGTGCGGATCAGCTCGAGGATTCGGGGGCCGTAGTGCGACAGCCGGAAAAAATGGTTGGTTTCCTTCATCCGGGTGAGCTCCACCTCGGGATGCTCGATGCATCGCCCGTCCACCAGCTGGGATTCTTGCTTGAACTCCTCGCAGCCGACGCAGTAGAGGCCCTCGTAGTCGCCGACGAAGAGGTCGTCGGGGTGCCGCTCCTGGATCCGCCGCAGGAACCCGGTTACCGAGGCGCGATGCCGCGGCTCGGTGGTCCGGATCCAGTCGTCGTGGGTGCAGAGGAGTGCCCGCCAGGTGGATTCGAACCGCCGGCTGATCTGGTCCACCCACTCCTGGGGCGGCAGCCCTGCTTTCTCCGCGGAGAGCACCACCTTCTGGCCGTGCTCGTCCATCCCCATGACGAAATGCGCGGCGTCGCCCCGGAGGCGCCGGTACCGGACCAGGCAATCGGCGCCCACCTTTTCGAGGGTGTGGCCCAGGTGAGGATCGCCGTTCGAATAGTCGATGGCGGTGGTGAGGTAGAACTTCGGCACTCAGCTCTCCGGCGCGCTCGGAGGCGGGCCGCCGGTGTCGGGGCGGGGGCCGCGCCGCCGGCGGCGCCGCCGCCGCTTTTTCGGCTGCTCCCCGGCGTCGGCTTCGGGCGGAGCGGGGAGCGGGGATGGCGGAGGCGGTGCGGCGGGCACCGGCGCTGCCCGCGGCTCGGACGGCTTGCTGGGGATTCCCCGCGCTTCCGGCGGCGGCTCACCCAGTACCTCCAGCTCCTCGCGCAACTCCGCAAGGGTCACGATTCGCGGGCCCTGGTCTTCGCTCCGGAGGAATACCCGCTCCCGGAAAATATCTACCGCCACGACCCGTTCTGCTCCGACCTTGGTGCGGAGGGTCTTGCCCTCCTTGGGGAAGCGCTTCCGCGCCGCGACGTAGAATTCGTGCTCATACTTGAGGCAGCAGAGCAGCCGGCCGCAGCCGCCGGAAATCTGCGCGGGGTTGAGCGACAGGTGCTGATCCTTGGCGAGCGCCAGGCTCACCGGGGAAAGGGTGGTGAGCCAGCTGGAGCAACAAAACTCCTTCCCGCAGCGGCCCACCCCTCCCAGCCGGGCCGCTTCGTCCCGCGCCCCGATCTGGCGCAGATCAATCCGGGCATGCAGCACCGAGGCGAGGTCGCGCACCAGGTCCCGGAAATCCACCCGCTTTTCGGCGGTGAAATAGACGGTGAGCTTCTTCCGGTCCCATTGCCACTCGGCGTCGCTGACCTTCATTTCGAGTCGGCGGGCCCGGACCCGCTCCATGACATTCCGGCGGGTGTCCTCCTCCGAGCGCCGCAGGTCGTTGGCGGTCCGGACATCCTCCTGCGTCGCCCGGCGGACCACCGCCTGGTCGGGCACCTTCACCTCGCCGACCGCGCATCCGCTGCAGCTGGTGCACTTCTTCGAGGCCGTTTCCCCGGTGGAGGACACCCGTCCGAAGTCGAGGCCGCGCTCCACCGGCACGATGACCGGCTCCCACAGCCGGAGCGGCGCGGTATCGTCGGGCCAGAGGAAGTAGTCCTTCCGGTTGCCCTTGAATCGGATTTCGACGGTGGCTGGCATCAAGCCTCGGTGAACACGCCCATCCCGGCGTATTTGTCGGCGCGCCGCCGCACCAGTTTTTCGGGCCGGATTTTGCGGAGCTCGCCTACGTGTCGGATCAGGGCCTCGCGCAGCGCCTCACCCGCCGCCTCCGGGTCCTGGTGGGCCCCGCCGAGCGGCTCGGGAATCACCTCGTCGATCACCTTGAATTGCAGGAGGTCCTGCGCCGTCAGCTTCAGGGCCTCGGCGGCCCGCTCCCGCTGGCTGGCGTCCTTCCACAGGATCGCCGCGCAACCCTCGGGCGTGATGACCGAGTAAATCGAGTTCTCGAACATGAGCACCCGGTCGGCGACGCCCAGCGCGAGCGCTCCACCGGAGCCGCCCTCGCCGATCACTGCAGCGACGATCGGCGTGGCGAGCATCGCCATTCCGATCAGGCTGGTGGCCAGGGCTTCCGACACCCCGCGCTCCTCGGCGGCGATGCCGGGATAGGCGCCGGGGGTGTCGATCAACGTGACCACGGGGGCGTGGAATCGCTCGGCGAGCGTCATCAGCCGGAGTGCCTTGCGGTACCCCTCCGGATGCGGCATGCCGAAATTGCGCTTGAGGTTTTCGCGGGTGTCGCGGCCCTTCTGGTGCCCGATCACCATGACGGAAGTGCCGCCCAGACGGGCCCACCCGCTCACGATGGCCAGATCGTCGCGGTAGTGGCGATCGCCGTGGAGCTCCACGAAATCGGTGAAGATGGTGCCGAGATAGTCGAGGGTGGTCGGGCGGCGCGCGTGGCGCGCCACGCTCACCCGCTGCATGGGCGTGAGATTCTGGTAAATGTCCTCGCGGAGCGCATTGAGTTTGGTCTGCAGCAGGCGGAGCTCCTCGTCCACGTCGATTTCCCGCTCCTCGCCCACCCGCTTGAGCTCGTCAATCTGCCGCTCCAGCTCCTGCAGCGGTTTCTCGAATTCCAGCGTGTATACGTTCGCCATTCGGTCACCCCACCTTGACGTAACGGACCGCGCCCGCACCGAGGAGGCCGCGGAGGGCATGCACGACATCTTCGCCCGGCTCGACTCGAAGCCGCCGGGCGCGCAGCCGCACCGCCTCACCGTTGCCGTCGGACCACTCAATATAGACCGGCGCCGGACCGGGGTGTCCGGCGCAGACTGCCGCGGCGGAACGCATGGCGTCCGCGGCCGGAGCGCCCGGGGCCTCCCAGCGGAGCGCGATGCCCACGGCGCCGGATTTCCGGAGGTCTGCCAGGTGCCGTGCCGTTTCCACCACGAACGGAACCCGATCCTCGCCCCGGTCGCGCGCGCTGTAGCCGCCGGAGAGCAGGACGCCGGCGTCCTCGACGATCACCTGGTTGAGCCGGGCCCAGCTGTCGGGAAAGACGATCGCCTCGGCGGTGCCGTGGAAATCCTCCAGCACGATGCGGGCGTACTCCTTCCCGGTCTTCTTGGAGATCTGGCGTTTCACCGCCGTCACCACCGCGGCGACGGTCACCTGGTGCTCGCTCCATTGGTGCAGCGTCGCGGTGGTCCGGGTGCCGAACAATTCGACCTCGGTCCGGTAGGGCTCCAGCGGATGGCCGGAGATGAAGAAGCCGATTACCTCCTTCTCCCGGGTCAGCCGCTCCGCCTCCGGCCAGTCGGGAACGTCGGGGAGGACCACCGGGCGGCGCTCGGCCACCGGGGCCTCGCCGAAAAGCGACTCCTGCCCCGATTCCTGCTCCTGCTGCCGGAGCTGGGCCTCGCCCAGGACGCCGTCCAACGCGGCGATCAGCTGGCTGCGGTAGCCGCCGAGCGAATCGCACGCCCCCGCGGTGATCAGCGATTCCACCACCCGCTTGTTGCAGAGCCGGAGATCGATGCGGGCCACCAGGTCGGCGAGGTCGCTGAACCGCCGCTCCTCCCGGCCCGCGATGATCGAGTCGATCGCGCCCCGGCCGACGTTCCGGATGGCCCCGAGCCCGAAGCGGATCCGTCGATCGCCCACCACGGTGAACTTGAACCCCGACTCGTTCAC
>JBGPVQ010000292.1:0-4325 GCA_041491785.1 Gemmatimonadota bacterium
GCCGGCGATCCGGTGGATGGGCGATGCGACGAGTATTCGCTGGCACTGGTGTACTACCGGCTGATCACCGGGCGGCTGCCGTTCGAGGGCACCTCGGTGCAGGAAACCCTCGTCAAGCGCCTCACCGAGCCACCCCGGCCGCTCGCCCTGGCCCGGCCCGACGCCAAGTTTCCTGCCGGACTGCAGGGCGTCATGGACCAGGCGCTGGCCCGGCAGCCCGCCAACCGCTATCCCAGCGTGCGCGCTTTCACCCGGGCGCTCGAAGAGGTGGTGCTGGGAGACGGGGTTTCCACCCGGAAACTCGAAGCCGTCCGAGGCTCCGCGAGCATTTCGGTCCCTCCGACGCGACGGACTCCCGAGCTGAAACCGAGACGAGCCTCCCGTACCCTGGTCGGGGCGGCGGCCGTGGTGATCGTGGCCGGCGGCGCCTGGGGCGTGCTGCATTCGCGGGTCGCCAAGCCGGCCGCGAACCCGGCGGTGCGGACCGACTCGCCCGCGACGCTCATTGCCGTTGCCGACACCGCGCACCGGGTGGTCTCACCCGCCCCTGCACCCGCGCCGGCACCCCCACCCCCGCCCCTGGTTGCCGTTCCGGCGCCCGCTCCCGGTCCGGTCAGCGCTCCGGACACGGCGCAAAAGGTGGCCGCCGCGGGAGAGGACAGCCTCGCCGTCCCGGAGCCCGGGCATTTCGATGCGCCGACGACGCGCGAGTTCGCGATCCGGAGGGCGTGGCGGATCCTGAATTCCCCCATCCAGCCCGCGCAGAAGCGCGCCGATGCGGCGGCTCGCCTCGCGGAGGCCGCATTGCTCTACAAGAAGGACCGCGCGGCCGCGCTCCAGCTCTATCAACGTGCCAACGCCCTCTTTCCCCTGCCGCGATTCGCCAAGATGATCCGGCAGCTCGAGGACTCGACGCCTCCATGACCGCTCGCGGCCCCATCACCGTAACCGTTCGCGCCCGAACCGACCTCGGCCGCACCCGCGACCACAACGAGGACGCCTTCCTCGTCGCCGACCTTTCCACCCGGACCACCGACTTGACCGGCGGCGGTCCCCACCCGGTGGGTGCTCACGGCTTTCTCTTACTGGTGGCCGACGGAATGGGGGGCGCGGCGGCGGGGGAGCTGGCCAGCTCGATGGCCGCCGACCTGATTTTCCGCCACCTGATCGAGAGCTGGAACGCCGGCGACGCCGGCAGCGGCGAGGCCTTCACCCGCCATCTCCGGGAGGCGGTGGAACAGGCCAACGAGCGGATTCACTCCTATTCCGCGGATCATCCCGACGTTCGCGGCATGGGCACCACCGCCACTGTGGCCGGCGTGATCGACGGGACGCTTTACCTGGCCCAGGTCGGCGACAGCCGCGGTTATCTGGTCCGCCACGGGGTCGCGACCCAGATCACCAAGGACCAATCGCTCATGCAGCGCCTGGTGGATGCGGGGGAGCTGACCGAGGAGGAAGCGGAGCACAGCGAGCGGCGCAACATCATTCTGCAGGCCCTCGGCCCCGATCCGAAGATTCGGGTGGACCTGACCTGGCAGGAGCTCCGCCGGGGCGACACCCTGGTGATCTGCAGCGACGGCCTGTCCGGGCAGGTAAAGCGAGAGGAGATCGCCAAGCTCGTCGAGGAGCAACCCGATCTCGACTCGCTGTGCGACCAGTTGATCATGCTGGCCAACGAGCGCGGCGGCCCCGACAACATCACGACGGTGGTCGCGCGATTCGACGGCGAAGGGCTGGCCCCGCCGGACGAGCACGGGGAAGTGGGCTATCAGGCGATGCCCTCGGACGACCCGGACAGCGGGGAAATCCTCGCCCCCACCCTGGAAATTCCCACCGCCCCCGCGCCGGCCGAGCCACCTCCCCCTCCCCCGGTCCGGCACGGTTCACCGGCCACCATGGCGGCGATCGGCGCCGGCGTTCTGCTGCTGCTCCTCCTGCTATTCCTCCTGTTGCGCCGCTGACCCGTTAGCTCGATGTACGCCGAGTTTCGCCACCTCGACGGCGCCTGTGCGGGGCAGGTGTGCGTGGTGCGGAAGGAGTTCGCCACCATCGGGAGGCACCCGTCCGCGGACGTGCCGTTCGACCCCCAGCGCGATCTGGACGTCTCCGGCCGCCATGCGGCGGTGTTTCGCCAGGGGGACGGCTGGGCGGTACGCGACCTCGGCAGCACCAATGGCACGTACGTCAACGGTTCCCGCCTCAAGGCGGACCGGACGCTGGCCGCCAACGACATCCTCCGTTTCGGCGTGGCCGGGCCGCAGCTCGCGTTTCAGCCGCGCGAGGGGGAGCCGGCCACCGTTCCGAGCACCCGGGAGGAGAGCCCCGGCGTCCGCCCGGAGCGCGGCGAGCGCGCTCGACGCCCCACCACCGAACGGATTCGCCTCGAAGTCCGGCGCCAGACCACCCCATGGAAGCGGGCTACGCTGGTGGTGGGGGGAGTAGCGGTGCTGGCGATTGCGGCGGTGGTCGCGACTGAGATGCAAAAACACCGCGCGCTTGCCGCGGAGCGCGCCCAGCTCCTGGCGCGGAGCGACAGTCTGATGGCCCGGCTCCGGGCCGCCTCGAGTGGCGCCCGCGCGCTCCAGGCGGCATTGGAGCAGGCCCGGAGCGAAACCGAGCGGCTTCGGGCCTCGATCGCCGCGAGGGGGGTGACGGCCGAGCGGATGGATTCGCTCACCCGGGAGCTGGCGACCAGCATCGACCGCCACCAGGCGATGGTCCGCGCGGCGGAATTCGATGCGGCGGCCATCGCCAAGGACCAGAGCGATGCGGTTGCGGTGGTGGTGAGCGAGCTTCCCGACGGGCGCCGGGTGGCAGGCACCGGGTTCGCAGTGCGGGTCCGGGGGGACACCGGGTGGATCGCGACCAGCCGCCATCTGGTGGCGGATTCGAGCGGCCGGAACGCCCGGCGCCTCGGCGTGATCTTCAACCGCTCCAGTCAGAATTTCCGCGCGGAGATCGCCGCGACGGCGGATTCCACGGACCTGGCGCTGCTCACGGTGCGGATCCGCGGCGGCATGCCGACGGTCAAGGGGCTCGGCGCCGGCGACCTGCGCCCGGGCGATCCAGTGGCGGTGCTGGGCTTTCCGTTCGGCCTCGATTTCCCGATGGGGGGCGACTGGCAGAAAACCGGTGTTCGGGCCAGCAGCCTGACCGGAACCATCCGCCGGGTGCGAACCGACATGCTGGAAGTCGACGGATACGGCGTCAGCGGGTCGAGCGGGAGCCCGGTGTTCAACGCGGCGGGCGAGGTGGTCGGCGTGGTCTACGGCGGCCCCGCGGAGTCGGTGGGCCGCATTGTGTACGCGGTGCCGGCGCGGGCGGTCGGGGATTTGTTGCGGAAAGCAGGGGCTCCCTAGTCGCGGCTCGACCCGAACCGATTCGCCGCCGGAATTGTCCCTCCCGGTTCGGCTCGCTTCACCGTCCGGCCAGCAGCGCCCACCCGATCGCCAGCGTGCCACCGAGCACGATGGTCACCCAGAGAATCCAGCGCCGCCCGTCGCGGGCCAGATTGTCGAGCGGCGCTAGGCCCACCCGATCCCGCACCGGCGCCCAGGCCCCGCCCGGCCGGACCCGCCGGTAGAAACCGTCCAGCACCTCGGGCCGCTCCGGCGCGGTGAGGAGCATCACCGGCAACCACACGGCCAGCGAGCCGAAGCCGGTGAGCAGGAGCCGCTGCCCGAAGGTGAGCCCCGCCAGCGCCGGCAGGAACGTCGCGAGCGCCAGCAGCAGCCCCGCCGCCATCGCCGCGATCTCCGCCCACGCGTTAACCCGCCACCAGAACCATCGCAGCAGCAGCACCAGCCCCGGCCCGTTGCCGATCAGGATCATCAGCCGGAAGATCGTCCCCACACTCTCCATGAAGAACGACACCGTCGCGGCCAGCAACGTGATGCCGATGCTGGCCCACCGTGCCGCCCGGAGCAGGGCCCGTTCGTCCCGCACGCCGCCAAAGCGGGCGTAAAGATCGTGCACCAGGTAACTCGCACCCCAGTTTACCTGGGTCGAGACAGTCGACATGAACGCGGCCAGCAGGCTGGCGAACACCAGGCCGAGGAGGCCGGCGGGGAGGTATTTCACCATGAGGAGCGGATAGGCAAGCTCCGGGTCCTGGAGCCCGGGAAGCACCAGCAGCGCGGCAAGGCCCACCAGCACCCAGGGCCAGGTGCGCACAACATAGTTGAGAATATTGAACGCGTGCGCCGCCTTCTCGGCTTCCCGCTCGTTGGCGGTGCTGGACAAGCGCTGCACGAACATTCCGCCACCGTCGCTGTTGCGGAACGCCCACCACTGCACGCCGATGTATCCGAGAAAGGTGGAGA
>JBGPVQ010000293.1:0-4324 GCA_041491785.1 Gemmatimonadota bacterium
AGGCGCCACGATGGTGCCGATGCGCCAGCCGGTGATGGAAAAGGTCTTCGAGGCGCCGGAAATCGTGACGGTGCGGTCCCGCATGCCGGGGAGGGTGGCAATCGGAATGTGCTCTCCGGTGTAGCGGATGTGCTCGTAGATCTCATCGGTCACCGCCCAGGTGTCGTGCCTCCGGCAGAGCTGGGCGATGCCCTCGAGCTCGGCCCCGGAAAGCACCCGGCCTGAAGGATTCCCCGGCGTATTCACCACGATGGCCCGGGTGCGGCGGGAGAACACCTTGCCGAGCCGGTCGAGGTCGAGCGGCTGGCCGGGAAGGAGGGGCACGAACACCGGCTTGGCATCGCAGAGGATCGCGTCGGGGCCGTAGTTCTCGTAGAACGGCTCGAAGACGATCACCTCTTCGCCCGGGTCCACGATGGCCAGCAGCGTGGCGGCCATTGCCTCCGTGGCGCCGCAGGTTACCGTAAGCTCGGTTTCGGGATTCACCTCCATCCGGTACCACTCGCGGTACTTCCTGGCGATTGCGCCGCGCAGCGGCTTGGCGCCCCAGGTGATGGCGTACTGGTTGATGTCGGCGTGGATGGCCCGGGCGGCCGCGTCCTTGAGGACCTGGGGCGCAGGGAAATTCGGGAACCCTTGCGCCAGGTTGATCGCGCCGTGCTCGGTGGCAAGCCGGGTCATCCCGCGGATGACCGATTCGGTGAAGCTGTGGGTCCGGCGGGCGGTGTGCATGAATTCCAGGGAGAGAGGATCGTCCGGTCGAACACGGCGCCGGGAGCCGCCGTAGATTAAGACCGATCGGGTACGCCGGAAAGGTCACCCCTCCGAGGATCTCGAGTCATGTCCGTTGCGCGCACCACGGCCGTCTTTCTGACGCTGCTCGGCGCCTCCACTCCGGCCCAGGCCCAGGAACGAGCGCCGTCCCTGGCCGGCCGCTCCACCGTTTATGCGCCGCACGGTATCATCGCCACCAGCCAGCCGCTGGCGACCTCCGCGGGACTGGGCGTGCTCCAGCGGGGCGGCAACGCCATCGACGCAGCGGTCACCGCCGCGGCGGTACTCAATCTGGTCGAGCCGCACATGACCGGAATCGGCGGCGACATGTTCGCCCTGTTCTGGTCCGCCAGGGATCGGAAGCTGGTGGCGCTCAACGCCAGCGGCCGCTCGGGCTCCCGGATGGCGCGAGAGGAGCTGGTCAAGCGGGGGCGGACCACCGTTCCGCTCTACGGGGCGGAGCCGATTACCGTGCCCGGAGCGCTCTCGGGGTGGGCGGCGCTGCTCGAGAAATACGGCACCATCACCCTGGCGCAGGCGCTGGCCCCAGCCATTCGACTTGCCGAGGAAGGATTTCCGGTCAGCCCGATCATCGCGGGCCAGTGGGCGGCGGCGGTGGAGCGGCTGGCACGGGACGAAGGCGCCAGGGCCACTTTCCTGGTGGACGCCGCCCGCGCGCCCAGAGCGGGAGAGTGGTTCCGCAATCCCGACCTGGCGGCGTCGTTCCGGATGATTGCCCGGGATGGGCCCGGGGCGCTCTACGGCGGAGAGCTGGGCCGGAAGATTGTCGATCGGGTGGGCGCGCTGGGCGGGTTCCTGACTCTCGAAGACCTGGCCAACCAGAAGGTGGAATGGGTCACGCCGATCTCCACCACCTTCCGGGGCAAGACGGTGTGGGAGCTCCCCCCCAACAACCAGGGTGTGGCGGTGCTCGAGATGCTCAAGATCCTCGAGCCTTATGACCTGAAGGCCATGGGCCACAACTCGCCCGCCTATCTGCACCATCTGATCGAGGCCAAGAAGCTGGCCTACGCCGACCTGGCCCGCTGGGTGGGCGATCCGGCGGCGATGACCATCGATCCCAAACGGCTCCTCGACGAGCGGTTTATCGGGGCGCGGCGGGCGTCGATCGACGAGAATCGGGCTGCGGAGCGGATGGAGCCGGGCAACGCGGCCACCGCCAGCGAGACCATCTACCTCGCCGCGGCGGATTCGGCCGGCAACATGGTCTCGTTCATCAACAGCAATTACGAGGAGTTCGGCTCCGCGGTGGTGGTGCCGGGCACCGGCTTCGTGCTGCACGACCGCGGCGCCGGGTTCACCATGCAGCCGGGGCTCCCAAACACGGTGGGGCCCAACAAACGGCCGTTTCACACCCTGATTCCCGGCTTCGTGACCCAGCCGGGGCCCGATGGCGAAGAGCCGTGGCTGGCGTTCGGGGTGATGGGTGGTGCCATCCAGCCGCAGGGGCACCTGCAGGTGCTGCTGAACCTGCTCGAGTTCGGGATGGATCTTCAGGAGGCGATCGACGCGGCGCGGTTCCGGCACTGGGGCGGGTTGCAGGTCGGGCTGGAGGGGCCGATCGGTCCGGAGGTGCGGGCGGCGCTCGAAAAGATGGGACATCGGGTGGTGATGCTGACACCGGGCAGCGCCGGCGGGGGCCAGGCGGTCATGCGGCTCGCGCGCGGGTGGGCCGCGGGAAGTGATCCGCGGAAGGACGGCATGGCCGCAGGATGGTGATGATCCCCAGCACGCGACCCACCGTCGCGTCCGCCCTGCTTCTCGCGCTCGCGCTCTCCGCCTGCGGCCCATCGTCTCCCACCGCGCAGCCGCCCGACGCGGCCGGGGCACCCGGGCTGTGGGCGCTCTACCAGCAATCGCTCAAGGGCGCCAAGTACATCGATCTCACCCACACCATCACCCCCGCCATCCCGGTCTGGCACGGCTTCGGTCCGGCCACCTTCGGCCCCACGCTCAACCCTGAGACCGGCAAGCCCTACACCTACGCCAAAGACGGGTTTGAGGCCACCGCATACCAGTTGACCACCGACCAGTATGGCACCCAGCTCGATCCGCCGGCGCACTGGGCGCCGGAGTATCCTGCAATCGATGAGCTGCCGCCGACCTTCGCGGTGCGGCCGCTGGTGGTCATCTCCATCGTGGACTCGCTGGCGCGCCACCCGGGTTACCACCTGCAGGTATCGGACATCACGAGCTGGGAGGCCAAGAACGGCCGGATTCCCGAGGGAGCCGTGGTCATGGTACGCTCCGACTGGTCCAAGGAGTGGCCCAATCCGGCGCTCGCCACCCGCACTCCGTTTGCCGGTGTCTCTCTCGCCGCCCTCAAGTTCCTCCATCTCGAGCGCCACATCCTCTTCCACGGCCACGAGCCGCTCGACACCGATACCACCTCGGCGCTCGAGGGCGAAAGCTGGCTGATGCACAGCGGCTATGCCCAGGCGGAAGGCGTCACCAACCTGGATCAGGTGGCCGAGACGGGGTGCCTGGTCACCATCGGATACCCCAAGTTCGCCGGAGGCGTGGGCGGATATGCGCGCTATGTCGCCATCTGCCCGGCGGCGTGGCCCCACGGTGTGTCGGTGGGCGCGGTCCCGGAGGCGCCGCTTCCGAGGAGCGACAAGATTCTGCAGTGGGATGCGAAATTGGGGATCAGGGTAAGGCGGTAAGCCGGCCGGGAGTCCGCCGCCGCTATTCCTCCCGCATCACCTCGGTGGGACTCACCCGCGTCGCCCGCCGCGCCGGGAGGTAGCTCGCCGCAATTCCCACCACGGCAAAGAGCAGCGGCACCGCCGCGTAGGTCACCGGATCCCGCACCCCCACTCCGAACACGAATCCGTTGAGCACTGATGCGGCGAGCCACGCCACCAGCAACCCCGCGGCTACGCCTCCCACCAGGAGCCGCGCAGCTTCCCGCATCACCATCCGCTTTACCGCGCTCGGTGCCGCACCGATGGCCATGCGGATCCCGATTTCACGCCGGCGCTGGGTCACCCCGTAGGACAGCACGCCGTAGATGCCGATCGCGCCGAGGAGAAGCGCCATCGCGGCAAAGAGACCGATGAGGGTGGTGGTGGTGCGCGGGGATGCAGCCGAGGCCTTGACCACCTCGCCCATCGAGCGCACCTGCGTCACGGTGGCGGTCGGGTCCACCATCGCCACCTCCTTGCGGAGGACCGGCTCGAGTGCCGCGGCGCTCAGGTCGCTCTTGAGCACCGCCGTCACCGAGCCGACACCCCACTGCGCCATCGGCATGTAGAAATCATCCGAGGGCCGCTCCGCCGAGAGGCCTTCGTAGCGCGCGTCCCCGACGACGCCGACGATGGTGGCCCACTTGTGGATCCACACCGGCTTAATGTGCTTCCCCACCGCCGAGACGCCGGGCCAGTATTTGTCGGCGAGCGCGCGGCTCACGATGACCACGGGCTCCGCGTCGATCCGGTCGTTCGGGGTGAAAGCCCGCCCCTCCCGGAGCGGGATGCCCATCACGGCGAAGTAGGAGGGAGAGACGGTGTGGGTGCCGAGGAGGTGG
>JBGPVQ010000294.1:0-4311 GCA_041491785.1 Gemmatimonadota bacterium
CGCTTCCGCTGAACCTCCATGATTACCGGATCGACAAACTCACCCGGTTCCTGGTGCTCAAGATGCAGCCGGATATCGTGGTGCATATTGATCTGACGTTCTAGGGAGCCAGCGGGCGAGGCAGTCGACCTGTCGGCCCCCGGCTCCCTTTCAAGGCACCACCCTTACCCTGCCCAATCGTGACACCACCACCGACCGGCTGGCTCGGCCGCGCTGCAGTAGATGGCGCGCGTTGGTCAGGCCTTGGGCCACGCCGTCGGGAGCGAACACTGCGGTGCTGGGCGGGCTCAGGAGGGCCACCCCTTCCACCGCGGGGCCCGCCGCAAGCCAGGCAAGGTTGGTGTCCGCCGCGCCGGCGCTGCTCACCGTCCGGATCGCGAGGGTGTCGGCGGTGATCCGGAGGAGGGCCAACCGTTGCTGGGCCCGAGCGGCGAGCCAGGCGGAGCGGTAGGCGACCAGGATGCGGGCCGCCTCGTGTTCCACCGCCAGACGGTCCGCCAGGGCCGCAGCGCCGGGTACGGCCATGGCGGCCACCACGCCGATAATGACCAGGACGATCAGGAGCTCGAGAAGAGTGATGCCGCGTCGCATGGCCCCACGATAGGCGCCGCGGCCACCCGCGCCGGCGTCCTTTTCTCGCGGGTCCCATCGGTTACACGCCGGTTGCGCCCGGCACCCCCCCGTCTCCTTCTTTCTTCCACTCTCGCGGCCCGGCGCGCGTTGCCGGGCCGCCTCTCTCCCGTCCCGGAGGCCTCGAATGCCCGGTCTCATTCTGCTCGTGCTGGCGGTCATCATCGTCTTCTGGGTGATCGGCGCCTACAACTCTCTGGTCTCGCTCAAGAACCAGGTGGTGAATGCCTGGAAGCAGATCGACGTGCAGCTCAAGCGGCGCCACGACCTGATTCCGAATCTGGTCAACACCGTGAAGGGCGCAATGGACTTCGAGCGCTCGACGCTCGAGGCGGTGATCTCCGCGCGCAACAAAGCGGTTGCGGTACAGGGCGGCGGTGTCGCGGCGACCGCGAAGGCGGAAGGAGAGCTCACTCAGGCTCTGGGCCGGCTGTTCGCGCTCTCGGAGAACTACCCCGAGCTCAAGAGCTCCCAGAACGTGCTGCAACTGCAGGAAGAGCTCACCAGCACCGAGAACAAGATCGGATTCGCCCGCCAGCTCTACAACGACACTGCCACCCAGTACAACACCCGGCAGCAGCAGTTCCCCACCAGCCTCGTGGCCGGTCTGGCCAAGGCCTCGCCGGCGGAGCTTTGGGAGATCGAAGATGCCGCCGAGCGGGCGGTGCCGAAGGTCGATCTCTCGCTCAACAAGCCCCCGGCGTGAGCGACCAGAACCTCTTCGCGCAACAGGAGGCCAACAAGCGGAAGTCCGCGTGGCTGGTCGCCGGATTCGTGTTGTTCTTTGCCTGGATTGGCTTCGGAGGCGATCTGGCGTTCTACCTCGCGACCCGGGAGCTGCCGCCGGAGCGGTACCACCACTTCATCCCCTTCATCGGCCTCGCCGCCTGCCTGTTCGCGGCCGGAACGACGCGCTACGCGTGGCGCAACGGGGCCAAGCGGGTGTTGGACGCCACCGGGGCGCAGGAACTCGTGAATCCGGCCACCCCCGAGCTCAAGCGGCTGGACAACGTGGTCGAGGAAATGGCCATCGCCGCCGGGATTCCCAAACCGAAGATCTGGATCGTTCCGGACGCCGACCCGAACGCCTTCGCCACGGGGCGCGATCCGTTCACCGCGAACATCGCGGTGACCGAAGGTCTGTTGCAGCGGCTGGACCGCGACGAGCTGCAGGCCGTGATCGCCCACGAGATGTCGCATATCCGCAATCTCGACATCCGGCTCATGACCCTGCTCGCCGCCATCGTGGGAGCGGTGGCCCTGATGTCGGATGTGATGCGACAGTTTCTGCGGTTCGGCGGCCGGGTGGGCTCGGGGGGCGGTCGGGGCGGCCGCGGCAAGGGGAATCCCCTCGCATTGGTGGTGTTGATCCTCTGGCTGCTCTCGCTCCTGGTGGCGCCGATCGTCTCCTCGATTCTCTCCATGGCGGTCAGCCGGAAGCGGGAGTATCTCGCGGACGCCACCGGTGCCCAGCTCACCCGCAATCCGATGGCGCTGGCGAGCGCGCTGGAGAAGATCGATGCCGCGCCCGACGCCACCAAGGCCATTGCGCGAGGCGCAGCGCACCTCTGCATCATCGATCCGGGTGAGCGAAAGCTGGCGGCCCGGGAGGGGTTTCTGGGGGATCTGTTCGCCTCTCACCCGCCGATCCGGCTCCGGGTGGCTCGACTTCACGGCATGGGGTACGCGGCCGAGAAGCTGGGGGGCGTGCTGCCCGAGACGGCCGGCTAGGCCTGGTGGCGCGCCATCGCGGCGAGGATTTCGCCGGTGAACGCCGCGGGATCGAAGGGCAGGGTGAGGACCAGATCGGCGCCGGCGGCGAGCGCCGGGGTGGGATCGCCGGGGACCAGCGCCACCAGCGCGTACCCCCGATCGGGCGGGAGACGGAAGCCCTGCAGCGGGTCGGTCCCGGCACCCGCGACCGAGAGCACCACCAGGGTCGTGTCCAATCGCACCGCCTCCGTCTCCGCCTCCGACTCGGTCGTCGCCCGATCCACGCTGAATCCGGCGTGCCGGAGGAGCAACGCCGCCGCGCGGGCCAATTCGTCGTTAGGGGCGAATACGACCGCACGTCCGCGGGGTGTTGCCGCGGCCCCGGCGGTTCCCGCGAGGTTGATCATCCGGAGGCCGCTCAGGTAATCGGCGCTGTCCGCGCTGCGGAGCTCCTTGGCCTGCCTGATGATGTCGCGCATCCGGGTGAGTGCTTCCCGGACCGTCTCGAGGGCCGAGCGGAGCTCCCGGTCGCCCGCCCGCGACGCCAGGAGCAATTCCACCTCGGCCAGCGCCCCGAAGAGCGGGTTGTTGAGCTCGTGGTGGAGGGTGACGGTCATTTCGCCGATCGCGGCCAGACGTTCGGCGCGGACCAGGTCGCGCTCCACCTCAGCCTTGGTGGAGCGGAGCACCCGATTCCGGCGGGCCCGTTCCACCATCGCCGGGAGCGACTCGGAGAGCTTGGGTCCCTTCACCAGATAGTCTTCCGCGCCAAGGCGGAGGGCACTGGCCGCGAGCTCCTCGCTGCCTTCGCCGGTGACCATGATGACCGAGGGCGGGTTGGGCTGGGAGAGGAGGCGGGGGAGGATTTCGATTCCGGTGATATCGGGGAGCTGGTAGTCCAGCAGCACGACGTCCGCGCCCCGGGCCGGTTCGAGCGCCGCGGCGCCGCTGTCCACCACCGTGATCGCGTCGTAGCCCTCCGCCGTGAGGAGGGCCCGCATCAGAGAGACCATCGCGGGGTCGTCTTCGACGACGAGCACCCGGAGGGTCCTGCGATCAACCACGCGATTCGTCGAGGAAAATGAGGTTCTCCTGACGGGCGACCACCGCCTGGAGCGCCCGGTGCACCGCGGGGTCGACGACCGCGCCGCTCAGGTCCCGGAGCCGCTCGACGGCGAGCTCGGGCGTCATCTTTTCCTGGTAAGGACGCGAGGTGGTCAATGCGTCGTAGATCTCCACCGCGCCGATGATCCGGGCGCCCATCGGAATCGATTCTCCCGAGAGGCCGTCGGGATACCCCTTTCCGTCCCAGCGTTCGTGGTGACTGCGGACGTAGCCGATGATGCCGCCCAGGTGCTCCAGCGGCGCCAGGATCTCGGAGCCGGTGACTGGGTGCCGCTTCACGTGCTCGAATTCCTCGTCGGTGAGCGGGCCCTGCTTGTTCAGGATCTCCTCCCGAATCCCGATCTTGCCGATGTCATGTAGCCGCCCGCCGGTGCGGATGGCCTCGACCTGCCCATCGGGCATCCCGAGTTCGGAGGCGATCATTGCCGAGAGATCGGCGACCCGTGCGCTGTGGCCGCGCAGGTAGGGGTCCTTGGCTTCGAGGGCGTTGACCAGGGTCTCCAGGGTGGCCACCGAGATCCGCTCCAGGGTGGCTCGCTCCATCCGCAGCTCGGCCGTCCGGACCGCTACCTCTTCCTTGAGCCAGTGGTTGATCTTGGCGCTCTCCATCGCCGTGTCACGGCGGCGGAGGGCCCGCTCAATGGCGCGGGCCAGGTCCGGGAGGTCGACCGGCTTGGTCAGGTAGTCCGTCGCCCCGCGCTGCATGCAGAGCGTGGCACTGGCGGCGTCGTTGACGGCAGTGAGCATGAGAATCGCGGCGTTGGGCTCGAGCTCCATCAGCTGGGGGACCAGATCCACCCCGTTGGAATCGGGGAGCCGGACGTCGAGCAGAATACAGGCGAG